>CAZUCG010000029.1:0-12323 GCA_964619145.1 uncultured Lentisphaeraceae bacterium
GCTGCAGCGCAATACCGAAAAACTGCAGGAGATCCTGCGCCGGGAGCTGGAAATTGCCATGCAGCGGCATGAGGACCGCTTCCACGACAAATCGCTGGCCCGGATTTTCATTGAGAACCGCATTTACAAGCGCATTGAGAACTGTCCGACCATGGAGAAGATTTTCGCTGAGACCCGCAAGGGCCTGGAGAAATTCCGTCCTCTGCTGCACCGTGACATCCTGGATGAAGATATCGAGAAGCTACTGCAAATCCCCATCCGGCGGATCTCTCTGTTCGACCTGAACAAAAATTCGGAAGAATTAGACATCCTGCTGAAAGAGATGGAGAAGACCAAGTACAAGTTGGCGCATCTGACTGCGTACTGTGTCGAATTTTTGCAACGGCTGCTGGAAAAATATGGCAGTCTCTTTCCACGGATGACCCGAGTGGAGGATTTTGAGACGGTAAATGCCCGTGAGATTGCCCGCAAGAGCCTGAAAGTTTATCACGACAAGTTAAACTACTTCCTGGGTACAAATGTCAAGGCCAGCAATAAAAACGACACGCCACTTTTGTGCTCACCATACGACCAATTGCTGTTATTGAAGAATGATGGCACTTGCAAAGTCATAAATATAACTGAAAAAGAGTACATCGGTCAGACAAAATATGTATTCGTGGTTGACAAGGAGCAAGTCTATTCCATTCTCTACCGCGACCGACAAGAGGGCACTTGGTTCGTCAAACGTTTCCTGATGGGACAGTTCACCTTGGGACGAGAATACCAAGTGATACCAGAAAATTGCCTGATTGAGAATCTCTACACCAACTATTCTGTCGTTGTCAAACTCGACTTGGTGGCCAACAAACGACGCTCATATAACTCTATTACGGTTGATTTCGACACCTACGCTTTGCGCTCTCGCAAAGCTAAGGGTTTTAAGTTAACCCACTACCCCGTCACCAGCGTTACTGTGATCAATCGTGGAAACACGGAGCAACAACCACAAGACCCTGACGCCGACGAGGACTCGAACCGCGAAATAGCAGCCGCAGAAGACAGCAAGGCGGCTATACCTGTAGCAGAGGCTGCAGAGGCCGTCAGTGACACCGCCCAAGCAGAAGCTACTGCCGTTCCTGCCGGCAAAAATACGGTTAAAACGACCGCAGCCAAAAAAACCAGCCCGATAAAAAAAAACCGCAAAACTAACAAGTCTGGTAAAATAAGCACGCGCGTCGCACGCGTTGCTGGGCCGAAGACTTCGCTGTCCTCGCAAGATGCTTCTACTCCTAAACCGGCGACACTACCTGGCGGTAAGCCATCAGAACCAACTAAAACCGAGCCTGAAGCGACAAAACGCAGCGAGCCTGAGCCAGCAGAGAAAAAAGTAATCGAAAAATCTGCTGCGACGGATTCGGCTGCGCCGGAAAACAACAACAGCTCAACTGCAGCGGTTAGGCTCTCGTCCTTGCCGGCTACGAAGCAGTCCCTGCCAAGCACTAATGCGGGTGTAGCGCCAGCCATCTCGGCTCCCAGGAGTCCCTCAACGGATGCTGAAAACAACCTACCCGCGGAACCAGAAACTGCTGAACAACCCTCGCAACCCAAGCAATCACCACCGCCCTCTAAGATAGACAAGCGCAATTCTCCACTCAAAAAATTAATCGACGAAGATACGCCATTCTTTCTGGAATAACCTCACTTCGGCAAATCTCCTTTTGCCAGAGACGATCTTTTAGCTGGGTTTACTTTCATTACGATAGTAATCCCCGCCTCGGAGGCATATTTCACTATCCCGAAGCACTCAAACAAAGCGGTCACGTATGCATACTATCATTATTATCTGCCTCTGTTTTGGCTCGTTTTTGTCTGCTCAAACAGCGAACCTCCTGCAGAACCCAGATTTTTCGGCTGGCCTAAACAGCGATGGCGTACCAATTGGCTGGCGGCTTGATCTAGCGAACGCAGCCCAAGGCAGTGCAGAAGTGCTGCCAGACCAGCCGATGCCAGGAAAATTCACCCTGCATTTACGCAAAACCAGCCCTGAAGGCTCAGTCAATCTGACCCAGACTGTAAAGCTCAAGGCCAATACTGAATACGAATATTATGCCCGTGGTCGGCGCAATGCTGCCTATCGCTGGCACTATTTTGGCATCCGTTGTCCAGGCACGAGAATCAGCAAAAGTGGCCATTTGCCACACGCTGACACACCCTCTGTGCCAGTTCGTTTTCGCAGCGACACGCATAATACACTCTGTTATGTGACCTTAGCCTTGTGGGGGAGAGAAGAAAATAAAAATGACTCAATCGGCGAATTCTGGATTGAAGAAGTAGTCCTGCGCGAAGTAGAGACCCCGCCAGCGAAAATTATCAGCTTGGGTAATTATTTTTTCCCCTCTGATAAGCTCACTGGGAGCATCTGGCTGCAAAATTACTCTGGCCAAATAAGTATCATCTTGAGTGCCGATCAACGCGAATTGGCAAGACTAGAAATGCCCGTCGCCCCTGGCAACAACCCTTTCAAACTGCCCTTTAGGCACGCACCCATTGGCAAAGCAAAATTAGAAATCAAGGCAAATGAAATTTCAGTATCCCAATCTATCGTCATTCAGAAAGGTATTTTCCCATGAAAAAACTGCTCCCGGTATTACTCGTCGTCTTTACGGCTGTCGTCAGCACGGCCCAGACTACCGATTTTTCCAGCTGGAAACAATCTGGCACGCTATCCATCAGCCAACAGGATGGCATTACCAGGCTCGACGGCGGAATGGCGGGCGGGGAGCTCAGCTTCGCTTTCCCCGCCCAAATGCTGCAAGATAACAAGTTCGCAGTCCTCAAACGGACTTTAGAGCAAAGCAATTGGCAGCTATTAGCTGTCAAGGGTCTAGATCGTGTCGATATCCCTGCCATCGACAAGGAAAAAATCATCGTCCATTTCCCCCTGACGGCTGATTTGCTCGAGCAAGATAAATTCACTGTGGCCATTAAACTCTTCCCCGACTCGGCCTTGGAAATAGAATACTTCGCGCTAGCTAAAAACATCAGCGAGTCGGAAAAATATGTCACCCGAAAATTCAGCGGCCCGACCCGGACATTCCAGACTCCAGTCGGCGAATTCAGCATCCCCGACAATTTTGAAGATATCTCCCGCCCGCCACGCAACTCCGGCTTGACCTTCACACTGCAAGAGCAAGACTCCGGCTTACGCAGTTACGTCATCGATGATATTATGGAGCTGCACCCGGACTTGCTGCCGACCGAAGAAGAATTCGCGCAAGGACTGGCTATTTTTGCCGCACCTGACCAAGTTGAAGGCGGCGCAATCAGCTTGTATCCACTGCTCGACTTGCAAGATGTCAGCGTCAGTGGCGGTGAATTGCAAAGTGAATCTGGACAAGTGCTGGCGGCACCGGAAATCCGCACTATCAGAGTCTGGCCACAACGCGTGTATTTTGTTGGGCTGCAATACCGCGATGTCCCAGAATTATTGGAAGCGAACCGGCCGCTGCCCTTGCGCAAACATCAGTCTCAGGCCTATTACCTGAAATATCGTGTGCCTAAAACCGCCAAGCCAGGCATTTATCGTGGCTCAGTAGTAGCCCAAGCACCAGGGCGGATGGCCATAAATATCCCAGTCACCCTGCGAGTCATTGACCTGAAACTGCAGCGCGACCACGAGCAGATCATCGGAATGTACTACGGCGCGCCAGACGCATTCCCAATCTTGAAAGAATATGGCTTCAATTCCGTGTTGCAAGGACATCAGAACTGTATGCGAAATATTTTGCAGCCACTCAAGGATATCATTAAAACAGAGACCGAGGTCAAAAAACGCCTGGAGAAACTATACGCCGGGACAAAAAAACCGCAGTTGAATTTTGCCGAAGACCACCCCCAGGGCCTGGATAATTTCCTGGAAGAATACCAAAAGTATGCTTTCAAAAGACTTGTTGTCTGGTTCGCAGTGCCGGGATTCACCGACATAATCGCTAAATTCTTGGACCTGCCAATCTCCCCAAAAAATGGCTTGCATTTCTATCCAGAGGAACTCAGCCCGGAGTACCGCCAGCTTTTCAAGGACATCATCGGCGTCATTAGTCAACGAGTCCAAGCCGCCGGCATAGATATCTACTGGTATCAATTTGATGAAATCGGAGTTAATTCCGATGTCTTTCTATTTAACTATGCAGTAGAGATGTTCAAGTTGGTCAAAGAGGCCGGCAGCAAGACGGCCGTGACCTGCGGCGAAGACGAATTTACCGATTTAGTAGACCCTTGGCTGGATTGCCGGATTTATGCCCAGGGCGTGGTGTCTAACGACGAAAGCCAAAGCCGTATTTACCAAAGCAGCAAAAAGGACAACCGGGAATTCTTTGCCTACATTGGTTGTGTCTATGAGCGCTACTACGACAACCGCTATAATGCCGGCTTTAATATGTACCGCAGTGGCTGGGAAGGGAAGTACTTCTGGAATCTGCACAGCCAACGTGGTGAAGTTTTCAATGACTTTGATCATCAGGCCAAAGATTCGATGACCATTTATCAGCATAATGGCGAGTATATCCCGACACTGCATTTTGAAGCACTGCGCCAAGGCATTGACGACTTCCGCTATATCCATACGTTGCAAAAACTAGTCAAAAAAGCCAAAGATTCTCCCCAAGAAGAGACTAAACGCTCGGCAATCGCCGCCGAACAGGAACTCGCAGCCATCCACACCTCGCTGCCTTTTCTCTGCCAAGCCGAACAGTGGGATTTTCGGAACTTCAAACGCTATCGCTGGAGAATCGCCAGCCTCGCACTCGAATTACAGGAGCTCTTAAGCGGTAAAGTCGCCCCCCCACAAATCGACTTCCAAAATCGGGAAAAAGAACAACAAGCACTACCCGAACGACCGCAACTTGACGCTCCACTGCTGCCGTCGCTGCCGGTAATTGATGGAATTTTCCAGGAAGATGAATGGAAAGGGGCAACCCAGATCCCGGAACTGTACCTCGCCTCCGGGCGAAAACCGCCGGTCAATACTC
Organism: uncultured Lentisphaeraceae bacterium; assembly: GCA_964619145.1. Classification (GTDB taxonomy): domain Bacteria; phylum Verrucomicrobiota; class Lentisphaeria; order Oligosphaerales; family Oligosphaeraceae; genus JAAZIZ01. The sequence goes on from CAZUCG010000029.1 coordinate 5,010, forward strand.
AGGTCTGGCTAGGTCGCTCCGAGCAGACCCTCTACATCGCTTTCCGCTGTGAAGAACCAGACCGCAAAAGTATGGTCTTACAACAGCACACCCGCGACCATCTGGTCTGGCGCGACGAGAGCGTCGAAGTCTTTATCGATCGCAGTCACAACCGACGGGACTACCACCAAATTATCCTCAGTGCTCTCGGTACTGAGGCAGATTTCGCTATCACAGCTGGCAAAACCGACAAGAGCTGGACTTGCCAAGGCCTGCAAACTGCCACTAAAATATACTCCGACCACTGGATTGCAGAACTAGCCCTGCCCTTGTCGGAGATCGCCAGCACACCGATCATTGGCATCAATTTTCAGCGTGTCCGACAGAGCTACCTGTCCATCTCAGCATTAATCCACAAACCGCATTTACCAGAATATTATGCCGACTTGACGCTGGCAGAACTGCCTTGCCGGATTGTTCCCGAAATCGTGCAGCCAGTGCGCTTAGGTCAGAATAAGCTCAAAGTCAGCAATCATTCCGGCCGACCAGAGACGCTGACTCTGCAACTGGCAGAACAGACCTTGACATTCGAGCTTTCCGGCGAAAAACTACAGTTCTTGCCTTTTGAATTGTCACAACCGGGGACTATCGTCGGCAGCATCACACTGCCAAAGATAAAGCCCAGTCCAGTGTGGGGGGTAAAACTCGAGGTCCCGGAATTGCTCAGCCTAAGCAAAATTCCCAGTTATCTGCTACAACAGGAAAAGACCTTGAGTTTTACTGCCGACTTAAATTACTACCCGGCTGCGAATGAAACTGCACAACTTAAACTGACCATCCAGAGACCCGGTGCGGAACCACTAATCAGCACCCGTGAGGTCAACGGGAATTCCGCCGAGGTGACGATTGATTTGCAACATCTGCTGGCTAATTGCAAATATACAATTATGCTGGAATTACTCCGGCAAGGCAAAAGCTACAGCGGTGCGGCAGACTTCCGCTTGCTGACCTACTGAGCAAAAAACAAGATTTTACCAGTTCCGTGCAGTACAAGAACATCTTTCAGAAGAGGATAGCACTATGCAGGATACACCTGGTCAGGAAAATAGCCAGAGGCCATTATGGGCACCCTGGCGAATAGCTTATATCCGGAGCAGCAAACCCGAGGGCTGCTTCCTCTGTTATAAAGGCCAAAGCGATTGTGAAAAAGACCACGTAATCTTTAAGGGGCAGCGAGCTTTTGTACTGCTCAATGATTTCCCGTATAACTCCGGGCACTTGCTGGTCACGCCCTATCGCCACCTCGCCAAGATGCAACAACTTGAAGCAGATGAACTGTACGAAATAAGCGACCTGATCGTAAAGTGCCAGGAAGTACTCGACAAACTGATGCATCCTGAAGGCTACAATGTCGGCTTCAATATCGGTGGAGCGGCCGGGGCCGGCGTTAAAGACCATATCCACGCCCATGTCGTCCCACGCTGGAACGGAGACACCAATTTTATGCCAGTGCTCAGCGGCACCCGCTGCATCCCCGAAGCTCTGGATGACACTGCCCGAATAATCCGCCAGGCTTGGACCTAACCCTGACTGAATCAGTGCGGAGCAACTCCGAAGTCAAACACTGGCAATAATTCGCCATCCTTTAAGGCCGAGTTGTGGGCAGCAGCGCCCATCGCCATATAACAGGCCGCGTCCCAGGCGCTGATGGCGGGCACCCGCTGTTCAGCTACAGCGCAGCAGAATTCGTGCACCAAGTAGGGATGACTGCCGCCGTGCCCAGCCGGCTGGAAATCATCTTCAGGCTTGGCTTCGGGATTTAAAGCGCACTTGAATGCCTGTGCGACTTCTGCCGGAAATGGCTCGAACATTTCTCCATCCGTGACCTCGCGCTTGGTGTTGAGGTGCCTTTCCCCATCCGGGATAATGCGGCCATTTTCACACCAGGTATTGCAGGAATAACTCCCGCGAGTGCCAAAAATACGGAAGTCCTCACCCTTCAGGCCGATATTCGCTGATATTTCCCGCATTTCCGCGATGCGCAAGACGGAGCCATTGTCCATATAATAATTGGCCACGACATTGGAAAATTCGCTTCTGCTGAAGAATGGGTCGTTATTACGGTTGCGGTAGCCGCCAGCGGAGACTCGAAGTGGCTTGGACTGCATAACGCTAAGTGGCCCAGAAACCGAGTGAGTCGGGTAACTCATCGGACTGCTTTTGCAGCCACGCTGGTAGTATTTTTCGACGAAGGCGGAATACTGGGAACCGATTTTACCGGTTTTACGCATTTCATTCACTTGGCGCAACGAACAGCTCGAATCCACATCGTGGGCGTATTCTCCCTCCGCATAAACAAAATCGCCGAAGGCACCAACCGCGGCCTGGCGCCGGCAGAACTGGGTCTGGGGGCGGTAAAACGTGGTCTCACCCAGCATATATTGCTTGCCAGTGCGTTGCACACAAGCGATAATCTTACCACACCAGTCCAATATTTCAGAGAAATCCGGCAGAGTGATGACCGGCACAGCTGAAAAGACGTGTTTGCCTGATTCCATAACCTGAATGCATTGCGGAGCGTGTAGCCAGGGCTGAGTGATAATCACAATAGCATCCAAGTCGGTCTGGCAGATCTCATCCAGAGATAAGAATACGTCGCTGGGACTGAGCTTGTCCTGGAATTCAGGCAGGTCCGCGAAGCGCCGCAATTTTTCCTCTTCGGCATCGCAGAGGGCAATTCTGTCCACCAACGGATGGCTTTTAAACAGCCTGGCAAATGCACTACCAAAGCTCCCCAAACCGACCAAGCCCAGACTAATACCCATTTCTTTGCTCCTGTTCGTTTTTGGAAATGTAGTGAAAAACCTCACCTTTCGTTAACAATCACTGCTAGGGAAATTCTTCGCTAAGGATTGTCTCCATACAAGCAATGATAAAATCGACTAGTTTGCTGCTGCTAATCAGCGGCAATTTGCTCAGTGCCGCTGGCGGACAATCCGCCTTGTAGGTCTGTGCACTGATATCAATGCCGAAACGCCTGCCCAAAGCGTCGCAAAAAGTCACCGTCTGTTCCGGACTGGAAAAAAACAAGGCCCCGAGATGGCCTTTCCCATCTGCTCGGCAAAGAATCTGCGGATAACGCTGCGCGAGCTGTTGTAAGGCTGACTCCCACAAATCGCCAATATGGGCAATATGCTGGCGATTCGCATCCGCGAATTCAACGGTGATCAAATTGGCCAGAGAGGCCAATTCCTCTTGCCCGTTAGTAACTAATGCACCAAACTGATTCAAGTTGTCCAGCGGTGCCGTGGTCAGAATTTTCGAAGCCGGGTATTGTCCGCCGGGGAAGCCTTTGCCGATGGCGACGAAATCCGGCCGGCAGGCGTATTCCCGGAAGAGGAACAGCTCCGGCGACCAGATGCAAGACTGAATTTCATCGGCTAGGATCGGGATATCGCGCTGTTGACAAATCGCATACACTCGCTCTATATATTGTTGGGTAAGGCGCATCCCCCCATAATTCATCAGCACCAGTTCGTGAAAAAATCCCGCGACCTTACTGTTGCCGCAATCGTGTTCTGCCACAATGCGTTGGAAGCCATCCGCATCATTGATGGGTACCGCAACCACCTTCAGCAGCCCCGCAGCCTCCAGCACAGCCGAAAAATCTGGCCACATCCCGCGCAAGCACTGGGCCAGCACAGTTGTGCCGTGATAATTCGCCTCCTTGCCAGCACGCTTGTCGCCCATCACCAGAAAAACTGGACAACGCCCAGAATACTTCGGCTCGGGAAAATTGCTCTGCAAACGATAGAAGCGGGCCAGCATCATTTTCAAGCCGGCCTCAACCGCCAAACTGCCGGTTTCCAAGTTAATGACTCGATTCAAGACGTGCGGCTCTAGCGACTGCTTTACAGCCAGCAAGCCATCCTTATCATCCTTCGCCAAGCCATTGGCCAGGCGAATCAGTTCCCGCTCTAACACCCGGGTGATATGGCCACGGGTGTTATTATGAGTGATATTGGTGATGCCAATCCGGCTAGCGTTGGCCAACAACCGCCAGCCGGGGAAATTATGCCCCAACGAAGCTTGGTAGTGCTCGCTCTTGGAAATAATGTACAGCCGGCCATCCTCACCGAGCCGGAAGAAGCCGATGCCACTAAGCGGTGCCGCACTGCGCTTAAATGCCTGGTCAAACGCCTGTGTGCCGGCACCGGGGTCCGAGCTGGCGAAATCTGGCAGGATGCTCTGGCCAGCGCTAGGCAACATCGTGTCCAAGCGTTCAGCGAGTTCAGCCGGAAAGAACTCCACTTCCTCCTCACCAAGCCGCAGCAAATCAGCATAATCGCCCAAGCCCAGACTGGCGCTGGCTAAACAGACCTGGCGGATATAATCGCTCCCCAGCATATCGCACAAAGATTTACAGACGCTATTCATCATTATCCTATTAAGTTAGTGAACTATCACAACTATATCCTGGCAAAAAAACAGCGCCAGTATTGTAGTTTAAGTGCCGACTTGGCGCTACCCTCGCGTAGCGATTATTCGTTCCACAAATCGCGTAAATCAGCCAATGTCTCGACTACGAGTTCCTGTCCGCCCTCCGGGCTGACCAGATTGCAGTATTGAGTCGCGCTATAACCCTTGCCTTCTTTGCCACGCTTAGTCGCCAAGTAGGAGCCACCACCAGGACCGACTTCAGAGCCCGCTAATTGAATAATAAAAGTTTGCACAGCCGGACTTTGGGCCTGAATGCGATGCATAAAATCAAGATAGAGTTCAAAACGATTGCTAGCGAAGGCAATCTCGCCAACCCGAAACACGTGCAACTCCATCGGTAATTTGCATTCCGCGTCCTGACTCTCATAGCGCGCGATGACCTGCTTGCAACGATTGCGCTGTCTACAGAGCTTGGAGTTTGCCACCAGGCGATCTTTAGGGGTTCCTTCTTCAGTGACAAAAGGCGTCACCTGGAGTTTGGCAAGGTTGGCCAGCTCCTCCTCGTAAATCTCTTTGCTAAGCCGCGATTTGCTCAAATGCACCGTGCGGGTCTTATGTGCCAACGCCACCGCACTACGGCGATCCTTGCTGGCCCAGGCCAGGACTTCGCTGAAAGCAGCAGTAATACGGTCGGCGATTTCTTGACGTTGAGTCGTGCCTTTGAGTTCTAAACGCCGTTTATGAGCGGCCTTATAATGCAAATTGATGGTCTCTAAATCTCCAGCTGCGGCGCATTGCGGCAAGATAAAGATCTCCTCACCGTAGAGTGTGCTGATATTCTGCCGCACTTCATTCCAGTAATCGGCAGTCAGATTCCATTCGTGCATCGAACACTGTGATGGACACGGGACATTGACGACGGCACCCGTCAACTTGCCTTCTGGAGAAAAGGTATAGAAGAGGTTGATAAATGGGTCTGCACCGGCCTCAAAATGACTGAATTGCGAGTCATTGGTATTGCCATACATAATAGTATGGCCATTTACCATCAGTCCAGGTTTCTGAGCAGCAGTGTCCGGGCGCTTCGAGGTATCATCAAGATACACCACCCGACGGCTATAGCTGGTGGTGGCATAACCGAACCCCCAAGCAACTTGACCCGGCGAGCGCTTCTGCCAGGCCTCAACTATGGCCTCCGCCGCCTGGGTGGTAAAAAATTCCTGGTATTCCGCACCAGGCATCCGCGGCAATTCGCAGGGGAAGTCATCGAATTCAGCTGACATCAAGTCGCCGCCGGTATGCGCGTGAGTAGCATTGAAAATTACTTTCTCAACCGGAACAGTCGAGTCCAAGTGGCGAATTTTTGCCCGGATGAGTTTAACAATCTCCGCGTAAATTATCACCCCATCGAACGACAAGAAAATTCCGCTGTCGTGGCCATTATCGAGTGCCAGAGCAGTGACTAGAATCGGGTCCTTAATACCCGCTGACAAGCGCAGATAAAATTGCCCTCTAATCCCCACCGGCTGATCGGTAGAGACATCACGACGGCTCCAACCTATAAGAACTTGCTTCTCGTCCATTGCGTTCCTTCTTTGACTGACAATTACACGATAATATTTTAAGTCCGACTCGGAATTGAGACCTCGGCAAAACAGTTCGCTAGAAGTGCGATTGTCCACAAGGTGCTTGAAAAACAGTCATCCAATTGGCAAAACAAACTCGTATTTTTGGGCATTTCAGCACCACCAGGATGAAAAACTCAGTCCCGCCGCTCAGCTGAAAAATAACTGCACTAGCGAGGTGGCGAATTCTCTGCTTCAACGTCGGTAAATCGAGGTGGTGTAATTTCTGCTTTGAGTTCAGCAATTATGGTTTAAGGGCATAACTAATACCGCTACTATTCCCCCAATAGGTATTTTGGCTGAATTCCTCATTCCGCTTTGCTTCGACGTGGAAATCAGCCCATAAAGCATTGATCATACCAGAATGTCGCGCATCCAAACGCGAAGAGGTACTCGCGGTAGTCTTAAAGGGATAGGTGTTGGCCGAAAACGAGGTACTGCCTTTGGAGTCCACGAAGTACATCTTCTGACCAGGTTTTTTGATGTGAGTGAGGCGAGTATAGAGTTCGTTGCCGCTATTCTGAACAGATGCGTGTGTGGTGCGCATATAAAAATTAATTGCCCGACAGCTATGATAATACCAATAGGTAGTCGAGCCAGAGACATACCTAGCATCCTCCGGGTTGTATGTAGGGCACCAATAGACGTGCACGTCACTGGGACTACGTGCGTAAATGAAGTTTGAGCCGGTCGGAGTTCGCGCTTTTAAATATGGCGAAAGATCATTGATAAAAGGGCCACTAGACTGCAACATCCCCGGGAACCAGTCATCGTGCTCATCAATATACAGCAGCACAGCCATACCTATCTGTTTAAGATTACTAGTGCAGGTTACGTGTTGGGCCTTCTGCCGGGCTTTGCCCAAAGCTGGCAACAGCATTGACGCCAGAACAGCGATGATGGCGATAACCACCAGCAGCTCAATCAAGGTGAAAAATTTCTTACACATCGGCATTTCTCCTGTTGACGATTTTTCAATGCTGATTCTATGGCTGATATAAGATAACGCCCTAACGGAACTTGTCAAGAACTAAAATCATTATTCAAGTGACCAGCAGCAAAATGTCTTAGCCTTTTTTGACGCAATACTCAAGTTTCCATAATTGCGCTCAAATTCTGCCAAAAACAAAAAAATCTGCAACAATCTGCAGATAGGCCTCTCCGCTTTCTTGTCTTCTGCATTTTTTCGCGTTTTTCGCGTTTTTCGCGGTTAAAATTATCTTAGGCTTTATGGACGCCCTCTAGGTAGAGCCCGTCCAAAAAGGGTTTT
>CAZUCG010000030.1:0-12318 GCA_964619145.1 uncultured Lentisphaeraceae bacterium
CATATTGAGCGGCTTTCTGCTCCATAGCACTCAGGTCGGGGTGGGCCGCAAAATAAGCATCCATTACATTCTGCAGAGGATTGTATGGTAACTTGCTGCCAACAGCCCGAAAAGAATGGGCCCGATAATAATTTTTTAGTTCAGTCTTGAGTGCAGTGTACCGCATTGATTTTCACTCCATCAGGATGAGTTGTGGCTAGGTGACAATTTTTTGACCGGCAGATTGTTTGCGAGTCAACAGCATTACTTTATTTTTGCCAGTTTAACTGCGCCAGGATGTTTTTGAACGATTAAAGGCAGCTATTATCAATTTAAGGGATGCAGTCAGTTTTTCAATTGGCCAGCCGCGAAAAGCTGCGAAAAAACGCTTTGGGGGGAATGCTACGGCTTGCAAAATCGTCATTCCAGTATAGTTTATTCAGTTGCCCAATATCTTATCGCAACGGCTCTTTGTGCTTTTAGGATCACCTTTCATCATCAACAAGGAGATAATATGCGTCTCACAAGTATTCTATTGACTTTCGTGGGTTGCGCCTGGCTGACCGGCTGCCAGACTGTAACCAACAAAAATGCCTCGGCGTCTCCAGGTGGGACTTGTGCGGTTCTCGTGGAAACTTGTGCGGCTCCTAGTAGTGAGCTCCTGCTGCTGGATAGCCTGCTCGCTCCTGAGCGCTGGGTGACGGCAGAGTGTACGGTTTCCTCAGACTTGGATGATGTAAACAACCAGCCATTATTACATTTGCAGATCCCGGTGGACCATCAGGCCGGGGAAATAAAATACCCCATCGGTTGGCCGCGCATTACACTAAAAACCCGGGTAGATGAATCGCAATGGTTCAATTACGATTCTTTGTCTTTCGCTATTTATACCCAAGTCAGCCGGCCGGAGATGAGTAAAATTCCGATCAGCCTTGCCATCTACTGCGCTTCACAAAGTTATCTTGAGAACATCTCAGCCAAGCACGGCGAATGGCTGGAAATCACTATCCCGCTGGACAAATTACCGGCTCCAGGCATTGTCACTGGTTTGCGTTTCAGCATCTCCGAGTCGAACTACCAGCATCTTGATGTACTGGATTTTAAGATTGGGAAATTCCGCCTACTGCGCAACGCCAACTGCGAGGTAAGTGAGCTATCTCTGGGCTCACCGCAGGGCAATAACGGTTTATATTTACCAGTCACCCTGAAAGTCACGGACGTCAGCTCGGACACACCCCGGGGCGTGCCGATGCAAATCAGCCAAAACGCACTGATTTTGCGGCGCGAAACCTTGCCAGTAAAGCGCGGCGACTTCTCTTTTCTGATGGACTTGAGCGAATTGCAATTGGCTCCAGGCAAATATACTCTCACTATTTTCCCCGGACAGGACAGCAAGAGCCTGACCCGGGATTTCGAATTGAAATAACCCTGTGAAAAGGAATATCCCAATTATGAACAAAGGTCTGATTATTCTCTGCCTGTTGCTGAGCGTTGCTTTCCAGACCCGGTCATTTGCCTTGGAGGTGACTATCACCACCCAAGACAAGACACCGGTCATCGACGGTGAACTTAATGATTCCGCCTGGAAAACTCCTCCCAGCGTGCAAAACTTCCGCTTATTACGCAGTTCAGCCGCTACAGAGGTCCTGCCCCAGACTCAGGCGTGGCTAGTAGCCGATACCGATGCGCTGTACATCGCCAGCCGTTGTGAAGAGCCAAATATGGTAATGCTGGTAACGACCGGCAAAAATCACGACGACCCGACTTGGAAAGACGACTGCCTGGAAATCTTCCTGGACCCGACTGGCGAGGGTCGCAGTTATGCTCAAATTGTCGTCAATGCGGCCGGTGTCATTATGGATGGTTGGAAAGACAGTAAGTTATCGCCGTTGGAAATAAGTTGGGGATCCGGGGCGACGGCCGCTGCTAAGCAATACGACAATTATTGGACGCTGGAGGTCCGCATCCCTTTTGACCGGATGCCGATAAAAGACCCGAAGGGCACCTGGCTGTTCAATCTCGCCCGCCATCGCGCCCATACCAGTGAGAATTTCATCTGCCTGCCGGGGAATGTGCAAGGCAACCACGATATCGAGAAATTTGCCCGCCTCAAAGGTCTGCATATTCAAAAAATGAATGTGGCGTTACAGGAATGCGATTTTGGCGATTGCCTAATCGGCAGCAACACCGCCAGCGTCCGTCTGAAGAATTGGGGCACTGTGGCGGAAGAAGTCAGCCTCGATTTTGCTTGGTTTGGTCAATCGCCCACGACCCAGGCTGTGAGCATCCCCCCACAGCAGGAGCTGACCGTAACCCAGCCTTGGGAAATCTCCCGTTCTGACAAAGGCAAGACGTACGAAATAACGATTCGCTCAGGCAAGAAGGTCTTGCGACGGCAACAAGTCAACCTGAATAACTTAGCGGATATTTTTGCTGACGACCGACTAGGCGTGCTGTTTTTACACCACGACTCTCCGACGATTTTCCGGCAAAAGCTCGATTTCGCCCAGGCTTCCCAGCAAAATTATACCCTGGCTTGGGAAATCCTCAATGACCGGCAGCAATGCCTGGCCGAGGGGCAGACTAGCGTCCGCAATCGCCAAGCTCTGTTGCGTTTCTTCTGGACTTTTGCTCAGGAAGGCCACTATATTCTGAAAATGTCACTCGCTCGCGATGGTCAGCCCTGGGTAGCCGGTCAGCGGGAAGTGCGTTTCGTCCGCAGCCCGTGGGAAAATTAGTGGTTTGAAAATGGTCAGAATCTAAATAACTCAGCGCGCTCAGCTCGATACTGCAGTGCGCGTTAAAAGGCATTTCGCCGACTCCCGGCAAGAAAACAAGGATTGAATAAATGACTAAACATTTTCTGCCTTCTGCAGCATTATTTTGCTTGGCTCTTCTGTGTCCGGGCTTGACTTGGGCCGCGCCGTATTGCTACGACTTCGGAACGGCGAAATCCCCAGTCTGGCCTGGCTTTACCCAGGTCACGAGCCAAGGCGGCGAAAAGGCGACCTGGGAGACCACTGGCAAACTCATCGAGGGTGCCCAGGTCATCGAGCGCGAATGGGGCACCAATGCCCACAGCGGCCGTAACCTCCCGCCGACTTTCTTCACTGAATTGAACTGCGACGGCATCTCCAGCACCGTTGAAGCCACCTTGACTCTAGCTATCCCTGCCGGTCAATATCGTCTCTGGCTGCTGACTGGGCATACCGGCGGTGCCCGCGAGCAAGTCTGGAACCTCCGGGCCAATTGCGGAAATAGCCAGGCCGAAGTGACTTATCCCGGACCAATTGGGCAGCGCTATCTGCTACTGACCGGAGAAGCAACGGCTGCTGGTTTGAGCATCCGCTTCAGCACTGCCAGCAAATGGCAACTCAATGCCTTGGTAGCCGTACCGGCAGCAGAGTGGGCCCAAGTCTCCAGCGAGCTGCTCGACCCGATTTGGCAGGATTGCTCCAGCCTGCCCAAAGAGGAGCTGGCCAAATGGAAGAAACTCGACAAGACGCCAGTTCGTGCTGAGCCGCAATGGAGCACCAAGCAGCGGACGGCCGGATTCGCTGTTTTCGCTCGTAATTGGACCGAGCCGGTCTGGGAGCGGGAATTCCCTCGTAGCCAGGAAATTGACGCGCCAGTGCGGGCCTTCGCCTCCTGGGACGAATATGAGCCGCTGACTTTCAGCATCCACCCATTGCGGGATTTTGCCCAAGCCAGCATAACGTTGACAGATTTGCGCAATGAGACCGACGATATCCTTTCTGCTGCGAACCTTGATGTGCGCTATGTGCGCTATTTGAATGTGCGGCCAAATTACTCGATGCTGAATATCTATTACCTCGCGCCCGACGTGCTGATGCCTTGGAGGGAACCGCAGGCATTACGCCAAGGCGAGAATTTCCGCATTTGGCTGACAGCGCATATACCATTGAGAAGCGCCCCGGGATTATATCGCGGCCAGGCAGTCCTGCAGCTCGATGACCAGCAAACCACAGTCGATATCACTCTACGGGTGCTGCCTATCATTCTGCAGAAGGACCAGAATCTGGTCTTTGGACAATACTACCACCATCCCTACGCTAACCTCGACCGAGCCCCTGATGACTTCTCCCTGCGTTGGTGGCTGCACAAAGCCGAGAGCGAGCACGAATATATGCGCCAAAGCGGAATGAACACGATTACCGCCGGTCTGCGAGGGCGCAATGTCGGCGAAAAGTGGATTTTCGACTTCGACAGCCTGCAACAAGTCATCGACCTGTATCGCAAAGTCGGCTTCAACAAGCCCATCCCGTGCAGTTTTTCGGTCGGCTCGCTGTACCACAAATATATGCAGAAAGATATGGGCTCACACCTGCGACTGGTGGAAATCCCGCCAGCGGAGTTTTTTCAGGAGATCACGCTGATGGTTTCCACTATTCAGACCGAGGCGACCAGTCGGCAATGGCCGGAGCTGCTCTACTATCCCATTGATGAGCCCTCAACCAGCAAGACCTCCGTCGAGTTTATGCGCGGCATTATGCAGGCCATCAAGAAGGTCCCTGGCGTCCGCACCTACATCACCGCTGATCCCAGCTACGAGCCCTTCCAGCCGCTGTATCCTTATGTTGATGTCTGGTGCTGCCAGCCCTTCTCGCTAAGCAAGGAATTCGTGCTCAAAGATATGCTCAATCGCCCCGGGGTAGAGTACTGGTGTTATCCGAACCATATCTCGGGTGAGAATGACCACACCCCGAGCAACGGCGCCCGGATGACTTTCGGTTTCGGGCTCTGGAAATCTGGTTTCCGCAGTCTGATTCCCTGGATTTATCAGGCCAATATCGGTGACCCCTGGAATAATCTCGACGGCAGCGTGGCCGATTTTGTCAACCGTTTTGACGACGATGGCAGCCCGATTCCCGTCGCCCTCTGGGTCGGTCAGCAGGAGGGCATCGATGACGGCCGCTATATCAATACTTTGGAGAAGCTCATTGCCCGGGCTAAAGCAGAAGGCCATCTACTTGCAGCAGAAGCCGCCCAAGCTGACTTACAACTTATCGATGACAATATCCTCGTGCAAGCTAAATACAAGGACCAGGACCTCTGGCAGCCTGACACATTTACCGCTTATCGCTGGCTGCTGGCGAGTCAAATCTTGCGGCTGCAATCGCTTTTCCAATAAAATGCATCTTGACAGTCAATAATAACCATAAATACTAGGAGTAAATTCAATGAAATGCAAATTCTTGCTCGCCCTGCTGATCAGCGTCTGTGTTTGGTCTGCTCAAGGAGCTGACAAAGTCGCCTATTTGAATATGGAGAAGGTCTTCGAGGGCTATTATAAGACCCTGCAGGAGAACTACCAATTCGAACTGCAAAAAATTGATTTCGAGGACCGCTTGGAGCTGATGCAGGATGAGTTCCAGAATTCTTTCAAAGAAGCTCAGAAGGCTGATTCTGACAGCAAGAATGAGCTCCTCAGCCAATCTGCTCGTGATGACAGCAAGCGCAAAGTCAGTATGCTGATGGAGCGCCTGCAAGCGAAGCGTGAGGAGCTGGTGAAGTACCGCCAGGACGGCTATCAGAAGTTACAGAGCACCCGCGGTGTTGCTGAAGAAGGCCTGATTCTTGACTTGACTACTCAAGTGAAGAAATTCGCACAGGACAAAGGCTACACCCACATCTATGAAGTCTCTGGGCGTTCTTTGAACCGCGTGCCGTTCCTGATAGTCTATCCTGAAGACCAGGAAGTTACCGAGGATGTCATCTTGCTGATCAACCGCGGGCACGAAAAAGAGCTGCAGGAGAGCAAGGAAAAAACCGAGGCCCTGAAGAAGAAAAGTGCTGAGAAGCGCAAGAATTCCCTCGACGCGCCATTACCTTGAGAGGATAATAATTAGTGAAACATCGCGGTGCTGACTATAAATTCAGCACTGCGATGTTCTGAATTAGGCAAGCACAGTTTTTTTCACCCTCTACAAGAATAATGAACAATTAAAAAGTGATAACGATGCTGATAGAAAAAACTGCAGTCGAGATCGCCGAGCTGGTACACGGTCAATTGCTGGGCACCTGTCCGAACAGTTTACAAGGCGTGGCCGCGCTACCGGAAGCCGGCCCTCACGACGTGTCCTTCCTGGGCAATGACAAATACCGCGAGCAGGTGCTGCCCTCGCAAGCCAGCGTGGTGCTGGTGCCAGCGGATTTTCAGCCACCGCCACCAGAAGGCCGGGCCTGGATTGTCTGTGACGACCCGTCTGAGGCTTTCTCCGCAGTAGTGGCAATTTTCACACCGCCGCCGCAAAAATTCTTACCTGGCATCCATCCCACGGCAGTCATCAGCGCCAGTGCCAAGATCGCAGCTAGTGCGCATATCGCTGCTGGCGTGGTAATCGAGGACGAGGCGGTCATTGGCGAGAATACTGTCATTCTGGCCAATGTGTATATCGGCCCGCAATGCGTGCTCGGCGACGACTGCCTGATATACCCGAATGTAGTTATCCGCGAACGCTGTTTGCTGGGGAACCGGATTATCCTCCACCCCGGGGTGGTCATCGGTGGCGATGGCTTCGGCTATAAATCCAGCCCGCGGGGGCATACAAAAATTCCCCAAGTCGGCATCGTGCAATTGGATGACGAGGTAGAGATTGGCGCTAATTCTTGTGTCGACCGGGCTCGTTTCGGTCGCACTTGGATCAAAGCCGGCAGCAAAATCGATAACCTGGCGCAAATTGCCCATAATGTCGAAATCGGCCGGGCCGGGATGATTGTCGCTCAAGTCGGCATTGCCGGCAGTTGCCAGCTGGGCGACGCGGTGATTGTGGCGGGCCAGGCGGGCCTGGCGGGGCATCTGAAAATAGGCGATGGTAGCATTATTATGGCCCAGGCCGGAGTCTCTAAAAATTTGCCGGAAGGGTCTATCGTCTTTGGCTCCCCAGCGATGGATCGGCGGGAATTCGCCCGGCAACAGCTCTATATCGGCCGGATCGAGAAGATGAACGCTACTTTAAAACAACTGCAGGCCGAGGTTGAACTGCTGAAAAAAAACCTGCCAGCGACAGAAGAATCGTGAAAAATAGATAGCCGCGCCTTAATAATGCGGAGATCGGGCACCGCGGGCACTAGGGTGCTGGTGCTTACCCGGAGCATTTAAGCGGAGCTGGAGCTCCGCGCTCCCAGGAAGTGGCTCTGTGCTGCTGAGCTCACTCAAGGAATTCATAGCCTGCGAACTTAGCATTGATGGTTTTAGGCACTTTAATGCCTTTGGCTGCGGCGGCGTCTTGGAGGTTCTGCTCAATTCTGATGGCACGTGGACAGACTTGGCCGTCGGGGGCATCCTTGGGCGTGCCCATTTTGAGGTTTACTCGCAAAGTGGTCTGGTCCTGCATTTCCAGGACAAAATTGGTTATGCTTTTGCTGGCTTTGTCAATTCTGAGGCTGACTTTCTGCACTGTCGTAGCCGCAAAAGGTATTTGCAGGTCTTCGCTGAGATAATCACAGTTACTGTCGGAATCCCGGCTGACCTTGAAGCTATCCTTCTTTTCCAACAACATTTTTCCAGCCTTCTGCAGTGACACCAGGGTGGCCTGACAGAGCATATTGCTGATGCCAGAAGACTGTAACAGCGAATTAGCCTGTGGCTCCAGCATTTCGCGCATCGGCGTCTCATTGCTCAGCACTACTTGGCAATCCTGTTTGCCATCAGCATTGCTAATATTAAAATAACTGATCCTGATATTCACCGGCATACCCATTTGTTGGGACGCGATGGCCACCTGCTCAGAGAGCAACTTGCCGAGCTCTGGCGAGGCCATCTTGACCTTGAATTTTCGCTCGAAGAGAGTCGTAATCTGGGTAGCTGCCTCCTCAAGCAAGTCGCTTTCGGCAGGTTCCAGAGCCTGGATATTCTGCTGGCAAAAAACAGTCAGCAGCAGTAACCCTAAGAGTGTTTTTTTCATAACGATTTCCTGGCTTGAAGATATGCTTGCAGCAAAAAAATGGCGCAAAGAGGAACGCCCTTTGCGCCATTAGTAACGGTTACAGTGTTTACAGTGGCAGTTCGGTATATTTGGCGTGTCTGGAGGAAAGCATCTCCACGCCATCTTCGGTGATCCGAGCGCCATTTTCCCAACGCAGACCGAAGCGGTTGCTATCATAGAAGAAGGTATCCACCTGATAAGTCATATTCTTCTTTAAGGGATAAGTCGAAGTCGATTCCATCCAAGGATATTCCACTTCCATCATACCGATGCTGTGGCAAGGACCGTAAAGCAGATATTTATCAAAGCCTTGTTCCTTGACCCATTCCATATATTCCCGCACTACTTCACCAGACTTCTTGCCGCCCTTCAGCAATTCGAAGGTCTTCAAATGGGCTTTCAGGCCGAATTCAACCAGTCGGCGTTTATCAGCAGGCAATGGACCGATAGAGATTGGCAGGCCGACGCTGGAAGTATAGCCGCAGACGCGCGCGCCGATATTCAATTGGATGACTTCATTGGGGACAATCAGGTTGTGCGTCGGACGGGAAATTGCGTTACAGGTATTTGGGCCGCAGAATGTATACAGCGCGTGACCTTCGTACTCTGCGCCGTGCTTGTACATTTCGCGTTGGGCGATGCCGGTTACTTGCAGCTCAGTCATACCGGGTTTGATTTCTGCTAAAATAGAGTCAATCGCCAATTCAGCAATTTCATAGGCCTTGCGCATACAGGCGATTTCGGCATCGCTCTTGAAGGTCCGCAATTCGCGCATCAAATCATCCGCCTGGACGATCTCCGCATCCGGGAAATTGCTGCGCAAGCCCTTCCAGATATGTACTGGTGTGATACAATAGCTAATCAAACCCAGTTTACGTAGGCTTTTACTGCCCAGCGCTTTCTTAAACACATCCTGAAAAGAGGCGACTTTCATCCCGGGGTATTCGGGGTCGGCCGATTCACGATATTCGATCATCACCTCGATATTCGGCAGCTTACTGCGTCCGGCGGCATAGAGTCCGCTTTCCGGCCCTACCAGTAGAATCGCCTCGCCAGCAGCAGGCACCAGCACTGCCGCGGCCTCGAAAGTCGGCCAATAGTCTGACAGATAGCGCACGGAGCCGCAATCTGACTCCATACCGTGCACCAGCACTGCATCGAAACCAGATTTCTGCATACCAGCCTGCAGTTTAGCGATGCGCTCAAAATACTCGGCTTTCGGAATTGTCACTGCCATTTTCTTGTTCCTGTAGTTCGGGTTGTGAGATTATATTACGGTGGCCTTTAAGCACTACTGATAGTATAACCAGTTTTTGCTGGAAGTCAAATCAAAAAGACAGCAATAGCTAATTCTGCAAGTTGCCGCAGCGGCTGGAGCAGCCCCCGGGCGGTTATGCGCCCAGCTGCTATTGTCTCTATGCTTGGATTCAGCGGGCGACGACGGCCTGCAATGCTTTCTCGATATCAGCCGCGATGCTCGCCGGCTTGGTAGTCGGCGCGTAGCGATCAATTACGAGGCCATCGGCACCGACCAGGAATTTACTGAAATTCCACTTAATTGCCTGGCTGAATAGCCCGGATTTCTGCACTTTAAGGAACTTATAAAGCGGATGAGTATTATCGCCATTGACGTCAATCTTCGCATAGACTGGGAAACTCACGCCATAATTCAGCCGGCAGAATTCCTGGATATCTGCATTGCTGCCGGGCTCTTGGGACTTGAATTGGTTGCAGGGGAAGCCCAGTACCACCAGACCTTGCTCGCGATATTTTTGGTAGAGTTCTTCCAAGCCTTCGTATTGAGGCGTAAAACCGCACTTACTCGCCGTATTGACAATAAGCAGTACCTTGCCTTTGTATTTGCTTAAAGATTCGTCGCTATCAGCAGCAGTCTTGACACTGAAATCGTAGATGCTCGCGGCCTTCTCTGCTGGCGAGTCAGTCGCGTCGGCATTCACTCTAGCAGGGATGGACAACTCAGCCGCCAAAGTCGTTATTTCTGCAGCATCGAAGCGTTTCTGCCAAGCGTGGCAATATGGCGTTTTGCCATTCCCGGCGTAGTAATCCTGATGATATTGCTCGGCGTTCCAGAAGCGCCCCAAGGGCTCCAAGTCGGTCTGCACCTCCAAGCCCTTACGCTTGAGCAGCTGCAGCAGGGCCGCGGCAATGCGTTGCTGTTCGTCGTCTCGGTAAAAAATAGCTGACCGGTACTGTTGGCCGACATCCGGGCC
Source organism: uncultured Lentisphaeraceae bacterium (assembly GCA_964619145.1). Taxonomy (GTDB): domain Bacteria; phylum Verrucomicrobiota; class Lentisphaeria; order Oligosphaerales; family Oligosphaeraceae; genus JAAZIZ01. Next base: position 10,160 of record CAZUCG010000030.1, read on the forward strand.
TTGGCGTGCTTCTTGGGTCGGGTCGTGAATTTCCAGAAAATACTGACAGAGGCTAAGGAAGTCGATTTGCTTAGGATTATAGAACACCTGTACAGCTTCGGCGTGGCCGGTATTACCGGCGCAGACCTGCTTATAGCTCGGATACTCCAGCGTTCCGCCTGTGTAGCCACTTACTGCCGCCAGAACGCCCGGCTGTTTTTCCAGCAGTGCTTCCACGCCCCAAAAACAGCCGCCAGCAAAGACTGCCTGGCGGACGCGCTGACTGTCTGCACCTTCAAGGACGATAGCTACTGAATTAACGCAGTGGCGGGTATTCTTTGCGGTGAGTCGTTCGCCACTGAAGACGTGCCCCAAATGGCCAGCGCATCGCGCGCAGGTGATTTCCGTGCGCCTGCCGTCAGCGTCCGGCGAACTTTTGACCTGCCCGGGGATCATATCATCGAAGGCCGGCCAACCACACTGAGAGAGAAATTTATCGTCAGCAGCAAAGAGTGGCGAGCCGCAATTTCGGCAAGCGTAGATGCCGGGCTGGGTCGTGTTCGTGTACTTGCCGCTACCGGGCCGTTCGGTACCTTTATTGACTATCACTTCACGCTCCAGGTCATTCAAAGGGCCATAAGGCGATGTCAGCTGCCGCGCATTAGATTGTTCTTTTGAGTCCATAGCTCCACATCCAATTATAGTTAAAGTCCAGATAAAATAGCAAATGCATTTCAGCAGCCTGGCACGGACGTCGGGCGGGCTTTTTTTGAAACTCGCCAGCAGGCTATTCGTCGCATTGGCTTGTCGCTGTAACGTCTCTTTCATACTCGCCTCGTTAAAATTAGCAAAAGCAGGAATTATGCTACTAAGGTCTTGCGTTTTAGACCTCTTAGCAGCGCAACCGTTCCCAACTCGGCAATCTATTCCGCTTCAGCAGCCAAGCCTAGCAAGCATTGGCGAGGACATAAAAAAGAGCATTTTAACCATCCCAAAATAAAGCGCAGATTATTTTTTCGGTTTGCGGGCTATATTATCGAGTTAATACTCGTAGTAAAATCAGTCACCCAGCTAAAATGGATTACAGGGAGAGCGGTTATGGAAATTGTTGTACAGAGCATTTTATCGCCCGGCTTCATTGAAAAAAGTATGTTCCATCCCAAAATCGCCTGTTATCCAGATGGGCGGTTATTGCTGACTATCCAGGACATTGGCGGCAGCGACTACTTCGGCCCAGTTCTGGCCGCGTACTCGCAAGACCAAGGCTACAGCTGGTCGAAGCCAGAGCCAATTCCCGCTCTGGGCTGGAGTCAGCCTGACGAAAATGGCGTCACTCAAGGCACCTGCGATGTCGTGCCAGATTATGACCCGGCTTCAGGCAGGATGCTGGCCATCGGCCACAATGTCTTCTACCGTGACAATCACTTCTATGATACGTATGGGAATTGGAATCCTGTAAATCGCAACGACAACCTGCCGCGCCGCGCCTGCTATTGCGTCCAGCAAGCCGATGGCAGTTGGGGCGCAAGGAAGCTGTTGTGTGCGGAGGAATTCGCCGCCCGCAACTGTTTTGTCTGCGGCTGTTCGCAGAAAGTCATCCGCGCCAAGGGCGAATGGCTGATACCCTTCTACCTGCGACAGGACAACGATTGCCAGGCCTGCTCCGTCGCTCTCTATAACGCGCAATTTGACGGGCAAGAAATGCATTTAGGCACACGCAGCAATATCCTGGCATTGCCGAAATTGCGCGGTTTGCTCGAGCCCTCGCTGTGCGAATTTTCCGGGCTGCTCTATCTGACTATGCGGGCAGAAGATGGCTGCGCCTACTGGTCACGGGCCAGCGATGACCTCAACTTCGAGCCGATTCAGCCCTGGGGATTCGATGATGGCACCAGCCTGGTCACCAGCTCCACTCAACAGCATTTCCTGTCCTTGGCGGGCAAGCTGTTCCTGCTTTACGTCCGCAACAATGGGCGAAATATCGGTGTACCACGCTTCCGCGCACCGCTGTATATCGCTGAAGTGGACACGGAAAAAATGCACCTGCGTCGGTTTACTGAGCAAGTCGTCTTGCCTCTGGACGGTGACTGGCGGAAGCCCGAGACGGTCTCTTACAGCGGCAATTTCCTGCCGCGGAAAATCAATGCGCAGGAAGCGCTGGTAAGTGATGCCAGCATCAA
>CAZUCG010000031.1:0-12237 GCA_964619145.1 uncultured Lentisphaeraceae bacterium
ATGATGAGGTCAAGCCCGCCATTCGTCCGACCTTGGAGCCATTCGTAGGCACTATTGCCGAACAATTCAGCCAGCGTCAGGTGGAAGTGCTGCAAGCACCAGTCTGCTGTTTGCAGTCAGAGATCGAGGCGGCAGTAGCTTCTTTTACTGCGGCTGGGGTTACGGCGATCGTGACCCTGCATCTGGCTTATTCGCCTTCCTTGGAAGCCGTCGATGTCTTAGCTAAAAGTGATTTGCCTTTGTTGTTGCTCGATACTACTCCGGCCTACGATTTTAACTTTTTCCCAGCCGGCAAGACGATGGCCAATCACGGCATCCACGGCGTGCAGGATTTGGCCAATATGCTCGGACGACGCAAAAAGAAATTTCTGCTCTATGCCGGTCATTGGCAGCACAGTGATATTTTTGAGCGTGCCATCGAGGGCTTGCGGGCAGCGGCGTTGGCGCGCAACTTGGGCCAGAGCCGGGTGGGATTGCTGGGCCAGCCGTTTGCCGGGATGGGTGATTTCTGCCTGCCATTTGCCGAAATGGAGCGCCTGCTGGGTATTAAAGTGCAGCAGTTCCCGGCCAATTTTGCCCCAGTTATCACCTCGGCTGAACTGGCTGCTGAGCAGAAGGCAGACCAGGAACGTTTTTCCTTTGCTGAAATGAGCGAGGGGACATATCAGCGGACGCTGACTGCCAGCCTACGGTTGCGTAAATGGCTGGAGCAGGAAAAACTTACTGCGTTTACGATGTGCTTCCGTGATATCACCACGGCGGCAGGCTGGGAGACAGTGCCATTCTTGGAAGCCTCCAAAGGCTTGGCGCGTGGCCTTGGTTATGCCGGCGAAGGCGATGTGCTGACTGCAGCGCTGGTCGGGGCATTGGCCAAATTGCACCCAGAGACTACTTTTACCGAGATGTTCTGTCCTGACTGGCAGAATAATATGCTGTATCTCAGTCATATGGGTGAGATTAACCTAAATCTCCTGCAAGGCCAGCCGCATCTGCGGGAAGCGCAGTACGATTTTAGCGCCACGGCTGCACCAGCGGTGGCGTATGGCATCTACAAACCAGGGCCAGCCAGTATCATCAACTTAGCCCCCTTGGCCGACAATCGTTTCCGCTTGTTGGTCTGCAAAGGTGCGTGTTTTACCCCGGCTGAAATCGCAGTGCCAACCGCAGTGATGGGCTGGTTTAAACCGTCACGACACCTGCCGGAATTCCTGGAGATGTACAGCGAGAATTTTGGCACCCACCATAGCGCCCTTTGTTATGGCATACCCAGTAAGTTGTTGGCCAGCTTGGCAAAATTGTTGGACTGGGATTTTGTGGAAATTTGAGAAAGATATTGTAAATAATTATGCTGGAAGCGCTTAACATCCAGAACTTCGCTCTGGTCTCAGAATTGAATCTGGAATTCTCGCTCGGTTTAAATGCCGTGACTGGAGAGACTGGTGCGGGTAAGTCTCTGATCATTGGCGCTTTGCAGCTTCTTGTCGGTGGGCGAGCCTCGTCCAGCAGCATTCGCAAAGGCGCGTCATCTTGCGAAGTCAGCGGGACGTTTCGCCTAGACCGGATGCCGCCAGAAGTCCAGGAGCAGCTGCAACTTTTGCTGGAAAAAGGCGGTGTACGCCCTAGCGAAGAGCAACGTCTGCTGATTCGCCGAGTTATCAGTGAGAATGGCAGTCGGGCGTTTGTCAATAGCTCACCCATAACCGCATCGTATCTGCGGGACTTGGGTGAATATCTAGTTGATATTCACGGCCCCCACGACAGCCAGACGCTGTTGCTGCCCAAACGCCAACTGGCGTTGCTGGATTCGTTTGCTGGAATCAAAGAAGAGCTGCAGCAGTGCCGAGAGATTTACCGCGAGCTGCAGAATGTCCGGCAGCAGCGCCATACCTTGCAGGAGGAAAATCTCTCGGCCGAAGAAGTGCAATTGCTCTCCTACCAGTTGCAGGAGATCGACGGGGCGGAAATTCAAGCAGACGAGGAGGAATTGCTACTGGCCCGGCATCGCGTGGTCGCCCATTCCCGCCGCCTGATCGAGGTCGCCCAGCAGGGCGCGAATGCCCTCGCGCTGGGCGAGAATTCTTTGCAGGAGCAGCTCGCCTTGGCTATCCGGCAAATCCGCGAACTGGCACAAATCGACCCGGTAGCCGGCGAACCCTTTCAAGTGCGACTCGAGAATCTCTCGAACGACTTGGGCGAAATCGCCAGCGACTTGGAGAATTATGCCGGCGGATTGGAATGGGATGAAGAGGCGTTGCAGAATATGGAGGCGCGGCTGGAGTTGCTGCAGCACCTCAAACGGAAATTTGGCTCCACTTTGACCGATGTGCTGGCCTGTGCCGAACGCATCCGCTTGCGTCTGGAACGCATTCAAGGCCGGCAGGAGGCGCTGGCGACCTTGAGTGCGCGCGAGAAGGAGCTGCAGGGACAGCATCAGGCTGCCTGCCGACAACTGAGTAAGCTCCGCCAGCAAGCGGGCGGAAGACTGGCGGAGGATATTTCCGGGAAATTGCAACATTTAGGTTTTGCCAAAGCAGGCTTCGCAGTCACTTTGGCCGCTGCGAGTGCCGGACCGGATGGCGCAGATGCGGTGGAATTTTGCTTCGCTCCCAATGTCGGCGAAGAGATGCAACCCTTGCGCAATATTGCCAGTAGTGGTGAGATTGCCCGGGTGATGCTCGCCATCAAGGCTATCTTGTCCAACGCCGATCAGGTGCCAGTGTTGGTTTTTGATGAGATAGATGCCAATATCGGCGGCCGCGTCGCTGCCGATGTCGCTGCCGAATTACGCTCATTGGGGCGACAGCACCAAGTCTTTTGTATCACCCATCTGCCGAGAATCGCTGCGGCAGGAGGAGCACATTTTCAGGTCAGTAAACATATTGTCGAGGGTCGGACAATCGCCAGGATGTTCCGGATAGATGGCGAGGACCGCATCCAGGAAATCGTCCGGATGCTAGGTGATTCCAGCAGCTCAGCTACTGCCTGTCGGCACGCCCGGGAATTGCTGGCCGATTTGCCGGCCTAAACGGTATTATGCTCTTTGCTAGCCAGCACTGCTGCTTGATCTTGCTCTGGATAAGCTAGACGAGTTGATTACAGCCCACAATTATTACTATGAAATACATTACTAGCTATTTACTGATATCGCTTCTCTTGTTCTTATCATCCTGCGCGCCACCAGATGCTTATAAGGAGCTGTCACTGGCATTGGGAGCTATTCAGGCCGGCAGCTTGAGCGAAGGGCTGATTCATTCTGAACTCTGCCTGCGGGCGTTGCCAAATGATACGAATGCTCTGCTGTTGAATGGCTACTGCCAGATGATGCTTTCCTCTGACCCGAATTTTAAGTCCAGTGCGTTGTTTAACCTGGAGAAGGCGAGTAGGAATTCAGATACCTACGCCGCGCATTTGTTGTATGGCTGGGCATTGTGTGAGAATAAGTTATACCGGGACGCAATACCGATTCTGGAGAAGGCTCTGGCGCAAATGCCGCCGTCTTCCGCGCAAAAGGGCGCGATATTGTTGTTGTTGAGTCGTTGCTGCGTGCGCAGTAATTTACAGGGCCGGGGTATGCGTTATATCCAGCCATTGCGCATTTATGAACCGTATCGACAGTGGCCTGAAGTATATAACAACTTGGGAATGCTGGCCCTGCAGCGGGCAGATTATCTGGAGGCCGCCCGCTGTTTTCAGCAGGCCTTGCAACTATCTCCGCGAGAGCCGAGATTAATGCAGAATCTCGCGGTATTGTACGACCTCTATCTGAATGACAGCCGTAAAGCCAGAGGTTACTATCTTGATTTTATGGCTACTGCTAGGATTGAGGATGATCCGAAGCTGTATATCCAAGTGCAAAAACGTATCGGACAGCTGGTCAAACGGATGAACCACTGACTACTAGAATGGACAATATTTGATGGGGAGATATATACCAGATGAAATACTCGATGAGATTCGGCGCAAAGCCGATATCGTCGAAATTACCGGGGCATTTACTGCCGTTAAGAAACGTGGGGCGGATTATTGGGCTTGCTGCCCATTCCACCACGAAAAAACACCGTCGTTTAAGCTTAATCAGGAACGCCAAATCTATTATTGCTTCGGTTGCAAGAAAAGCGGCAACATCTTCAAGTTAGTTCAGGAGATGATCAATACTGACTTCCCCGGAGCCGTCGAATGGCTGGCTAATCGCTTGGGTGTTATTATCCCCGAGGGCAAAGGAAAAGCAGGCCAAGACTCTGGCGAGGCCGCCCGGCAACGCCAACTCCGGGACGAGGGACGGCGCTTGTTGCAGGAAGCAGCGGCTTTTTTTCAGCAGAACTTGCTCCAACCTGAAGCAGCCAACGCCCGGCAGTATTTGCGCGAACGTGGCCTGGATCAGCCGACGATTGAGAAGTTCCGCCTAGGCTATGCGCCTAATAGCTGGGATGCCTTCGGTAATTATGCATTCCAGAAAGGATTCAGCCAGGATTTGCTGGTTAATACGGGGATGTCCATTCGCAAAGAGGAACAAAAAGACCGCTGCTATGACCGTTTCCGCGGACGCTTGATGTTCCCGATTTGCGATGAGCTGGGAAGAGTCGTCGGATTCAGTGGCAGAGTTTTGGAAAATGATGCCAAGACGGCAAAATATGTCAATAGCCCGGAATCGGAATTTTTTCAAAAAGGCTCACTGCTCTATGGCTTGCATCTGGCCCGCAACGAGTTCAAAGAGAAGGGCTATGCGCTGGTCTGTGAGGGGCAAATGGACGTCATCGCTTGCCATCGGGCAAGCTTGCCCCAGGCGGTCGCCGCTCAAGGTACTGCATTTACTGCCCAGCACGCCGCATTATTAAAACGCTCAACCGGGTCTGTCCGCCTAGCCTTTGATGGCGACACAGCCGGTGTTAAGGCCACCCTGCGCACGATTGATTTGTTGCTCGCGGCTGACCTGCACGTCTCGGTGGCGATTCTACCCGAGAACGCGGACCCGGATAGTATCTTTTGCACCGGCGGCACTGAGGCGCTGCAGCAGATTATGTCCTCAGCACAAGAGGCTGTGCCCTTTATTTTCCATATATCTTGCCAGGAGAATGACCTCTCCCTGCCCGAGGGCAAGAGCGCTATCGTCTCGCAAGTCTTGCAAAGTATCAGCGGTTTGCCCGACCAGATTGCTCGGACTGCGCACTGCCAATGGCTGGCTGCGCAGCTGCATTTGCCGGAAAACATTCTTCTGGATAGCCTCAATGCGCATATCCGGCAACGGCAGCAGAATGCACAACGGCAGGCGTCATACACGCGTCCAACCTCAGTGACCAACCAGCCGCCGCTGGCGATTGCTGGGCGGGTCGAACCGCCGCCTTTCAGTATGCCCTTGCAGATGGTAGCGGATGCCCAAGTGCCGACCTTGCTGACTATCCTGGACCTTATCCTGCATTTCGAGTTCTTGGCTGAAAAAATGCTGACCTCAGAAGCGCTGCACTTGCTGCCAGATACGCCCTTGGGGCAGGCCATCAATGTCGTCCTGGCGGCCTGTGATCAGGGCGAATGGGAACTCGGCGGGCAGAATTTAGTGGAGAGCGAGCTGATAAACAGCTCCGAGGTCGGGCAGGTACTAGCCCAATCTGGGTTTAATAATTTGCGAATAGATGCAGGTAGCCAAGAGGAAAAGCAGAAAACCCGGAATTTGTTGCAGCGGGCGTTACGCGATTGTGAGAACCGCCTGCTGCTAGCTGAAGTAAATGAGGAATTACGGCAAGTACAGCAAGAATTGGCCAACGTTGGTATTGAAGAAGGGCGGGCGCTGCTGCATAAATTCCAGTTATTGAATAGCCGCAAGAACGAGCTAAAGCGCCCTTGCCAATAATCGAGTGCGGCCTTGGCAGAGACGCTGTTTCACAGCGGCATTCGGATTGACAACTGCTGCAACAAAGGCGAGAGGCTGACTTTTGGCGAGAAATAGACCAATCTGTTTCAGGAGTAGAATGATGGAATGTGTTATTGTTGGCGCTGGCGCCGCTGGGATTGCCGCTGCTTTGACGAGTGCCAAGGCGGGACTAGATACCCTGTTACTTGAGTTGGATGGCGGCGTGGGTGGCGACTTGTTCTCTGGGATGCCACTGCTGGGGACCTATACTTCCAAAGGCGAACAGTGTGTATACGGGATTCTGACCGAACTCCAGGCTGAATGCCGGAAATTAGACCCCGATTCCTGGCTGGGGCCGGTTTGCGATTATCGAACTGTCTTCGGTCTCTGTGTGGACCCGGAGATATTGCGCCTGGCGGTGTATGCGTTGTTGCAACGCTATGGCGTCCGCCTGCTGCTTAATACCGCGATTATCGAGACAGTGGTGGAAAATGGCAATGTCCGCTCGCTGCTGCTCAAAAGCAAAAATAAAAACAGCCTACGGAGCATCCCCTGCAATTGTGTGGTGGACGCCAGCGGCGGCGGTCACCTTACTGCGTTATGCGGCGCGAAGGTATTTTATGGTTCGGAACAGGGAGAGTTCCAGCCCGTCAGTTTGATCTATCGGATGAGCGGAGTAGATTTTGAGAAATTTCTGGCCTATATCCGCGATCATCCATCCGAGGCGATTTTAGCTGAGAATCCGGTCTTGCCGACTGATCCGCAAGAGGCTGCGTTGCGGCTATACCAAAATGGCTTGCCGTATGTGGCCTTGTCGAGTCACTCGCAGTTGCTCTCAGCTGCTCTCGCAGCGGGGCGTTTACATCCTTGCACGGCCGCTTTTATTACCCCAACTTCGCGGAAACGTCGTGAAGTCTGTCTGAATGTGACCAGGTTGGCCGGGCTTGATTGTGCCAATGACGAAGTGCTATTTGGCGCCTTGCCACAACTGGCTGCTCAAGTCGCAAATTCAGCGCAGTTATTTCGGGAGTTGCTGCCAGGCTTTGCGGAGGCGTCAATTTCGGCAGTGATGGGCAAAGCCGGTGTGCGCGAGAGCGGCCGTATCGATGCTGAATATATGTTGACCCAGGCTGACGTCCTCTCCGCCAGACGTTTTGAGGATGTGGTTGCTCACGGTTGTCATCACGTCGATATCCACGGCAGTGGCACCGCTCAGGTACGCATCCCCATCTCTGGCGGCTCCGACTATGACATCCCGTATCGCTCGCTCCTGCCCAAAGGGCTGAACAACGTGATTGCGGCAGGGCGTTGTATCGCATCCGACCGTGCTGCCAACGGGACTGTGCGGGTTATGGGCACTTGCCTCGATACCGGCCAAGCAGCTGGCAGAGCCTGCAGCGTCTTTGTGCGGCAGCATTACACCGACTTCCGGCAGATCAACTGCGCCGAACTGCGTTGAGCCGGCAATTATTCGTAAAATTACTCGTTGCCTTGGCTGGCGTTGCTCTATTTATGCCAACCCAATCGACAGCTGAAAACACTGTTATCTGAACCATATTCTCGGGAAATCAGTTGCGGTCGTTCTTCCATCCATTCTGCGACCACAACCCAAGTCTCTTTGTCATTTATCTCTACGACATCAAAATTTCCCAACTTGGCTCCTCGTTCTGGAATAATGATTTGCTCAGTCTCTCGAATCACACATAATTTTTGTGGGTCAACTTGTGCCATAAAGAGTGGGGCCCGGTGTCTGACAATTGCTAAGTGCTCATTGTCGGCGCTTTTGCGCGTATATACTAGAAATAACTTATCATTATGCTTAACCCAATGCTGCTGAGTGTTATAGCTTCCGAGGTCGGTTCCATCATCGAAACGCCATTTAATCAAGTTGGAAAAATGTAATCCGTCTTCACTTGTGGCGACATAGCCCGCCAAGTCATTTCTTAGCGTAAGGTAGTAAGTCCCTTGTAAATAGGTCAATGACGGTTCACAGATGCCGCGTTCAATATCTAGGTTGATTATCGAGCCAATTTCTTTAAGCTTAAGCTCTCGGCCGTCAAACCCGCACTTGGCGACTATACTGAAATAGCGATCTCCCTTGGCAATAGTTCCATATATAGGCAGAAGAATATCTCCATTTGGCAATTCAAGCCGCTGCATTCCGCCATTGTATGCCAGCATCTTAGCAAATTCCAAGCCAGACAATTCTTCTGGTTTCCGCCAGCTGAGGTTTTGTTCATCGAAGACACTGTATTCTAATCCCCGTGGGGCGTAAGTAAGAGAGTTATTTTGGTAGCAAGTGCGATTACCGATCACCAGACATCGGCCAGTCTGGCAATGCAGTTTTGGATTGCCACCGAACACATATTCGCAATCGCCGGAACTGATATTCTCCAGTCCCTTGGCGAGGTGAGGACCAGTCCAGCTGTTACCGGCATCACTGCTCAGCATCTGGTAGGTTTGGCTGAATATATCCCATCGACCCGGTTTGTGGATTTCGCCTTTCCTCATCAGTAGCAAAATCTTAGTACCTGCTTTATCAATCGTCGAGACCGTCGGCCCTATCCAGCAAAAATCATCTTCTGGGTGATAACCTTTTCTAACCGTGTCGAGTTTTAGCGAATACATATTGTCATAATTCCTCTACTGACACATCATCCCAAAAGACTTCACCGGTGAAGGGGCCATTTTTTTGATTCTCATAGCCGAGACACCAGAAGACGATTTTCTCCACGTCGGGATAATCGCTCAAGTCCAGTTCGGCTTTATATTCAAGCCAGGTATTATAGCTGATGTTTGCTTGGTTGGGGAAAAGATTGACCTGCGGACGGTAATATGTTTTTGTTCCAGAGACGAAAGAGACATGGATTGGCTTCAGGACTCCGCTGGAAAAACTTTTGATATAAAGATGTACCTTAAACAGCAGCTTACAACCAGGTCGGGGGACAGTTATTGTACCCCGGAACCCGCCAACCGTATCGGTACCCTTAACTCTAAGACTTTGTTGTCCGCTATGGAATAAGTCTTTGGAGATATGATAACCACTCTTAACAGGTTCCCAAAAAATGAGCTTATTAGCATCGTCGACATTTTCAAATGACGGATTCTCTGCGATGTTTTTAGCAGGGGCAGGTGCATCTGCAGGTGCCTCTGCAGGTAATGTGTCTTGTGCGAACACGGCTCCAATGAGTGCCCATCCGCACAAAGCGGCTGTACATAATTTTTTTCTCATCTTCAAATTACTCCTTGGAAATTGATTTTGGCCATTACGAGTTATTGGTAGATTTTATAAACAGTTGTGTCGAAAGGTTTAATTGTCAAAGTCAGTTCTGCGGCGGGGCCAATTTTCCCATCAGCCAGATTTAAGGCTTGCATACCAGTACAGTTTGGCAGAGTAATTTTTCCGGCCACTGCTTTATCTCTATCGTTAAATGCCAGCAGCAGCAACTCCTGTCCAGCAGTTAGTAAAACCACGTCATCGATACCGATATTGCCTTCAGTCGCAAAGGCATTAGAGGGTTGTTTATTTAGCAGGAAGAATTCTTCATAATCGGCCAGGATGGCGCAGGCTTCACTTATTTTAGCGCGTGGGATTCCGTCCAACCTGGACCAGTTGTAGAAGGTAATGCCTTTCGCGCCGTCGGTGATACGCCGCAAGATCATATTTTTTACTACCTCACCAGTTTTTTGTGGAGTTCTGCTGTAGAACAGTACGCCTGTGGCTGCAGGGATATCACCCAGTGCCTTGAATGTCTCCTCTCTGACTGCACTAGGCTGCCGGCCATAACCCATTTCGGCAAAATCAACTATCCCACGCATTAAATTCCAGTCAATCGAGTATTTCATTTTATTACTAGCGCTCTGATAAGAGCTGTAGATGGCGAATTGGGCTTGGGGATCAGCCATTTTTACTCCTTCGTTAATGACTTGTGCAATTTTACTCCAGGTAAGGCACATATAATCAGCCCATTCTACACGGTACTTGGCAAGAATTTCTGCTGCTGTCGGGCTCTCAGCCAGGCCTGCGAATTTAGCGAATTCCGCCAGTGCTGCTGGTGATGCATCGCAGTCGACGATAGGACTCTTCTCCATATCAATGATCAAGCTGTCTGGACGATATTCGTGGACAAAACTACTGACGATATTTTTTACTTCCTCGCGTCCTGGGCCGCAGATGAAAGTCGGTTGCAGTAGCATTCTGGGAGAAGCCTTGCCGTTGAGATTGCGCCCCCTGGCGGTAGGATATTTTCTTAGCAGACTAGCAAACTGATGCTCAGTATGAAATTCTACATTGATTCGCATTTTGTTGTCCCGGAGGGGCTTAATATATTGATCTCGGCCGTAACAAGCTATTCTTTCGACATATTCGTTGAAGCCGGTCAGGGCAAAGGTCTCGATTAGTCGTGCCACCTGATGATCGGTGTATGCGCCGATAAATGAATGCCAGAGTTCGATCTTTAATTTACTGGGCCGCTTCCCAGAATGGACAAAATCCAGGGGAAACACCGGCAATCTTTGCCAGGTCTCAAGGCTGTTATCGCTTTTGCTGCGGAAATAAATATTCAACATAGCTTTGCTTGTGGGCCGCGGCATAGTCAAAAACAAGGTCTCGGTTACCTTCTCCAGGGAAGCCGGACAAGTATATGCATAGCGATAATTTCTATATATTTCGCCATTGATGTTCTGTTCTGGGCCCAAGGCCTTATTGACTGACAAGCGTTCTTTATCTCCAGATTCTCCAACGCTGAAATCTACCAATTCGATTTCTGCAGGTACCAGGACTTCCAGTTCTTTTCCGGCTGGGTCAAATATCTGTAGCGGGAGATGTTGAGACACCTTCGGTTCCAAATTAATACCGGTTTTTCTCTCGAACGGAAAAGTTTTGCTGCTTTCTATCAAGATAGTTTTCTTGAACTCAGTAACGTCGGTGCAGTCACCCGCAAAGATGATTGTTTCCGGAAGACTGTCGGGTGAATCTAGCAGGGCAATTCCGCCGGAGAGCACACCGTTGCCGGTGCATTTAATGAGCAGTTCATTTTTGCCTTTTTCCAGATAGAAAAGCTGACCGGTTATTTTCTTGTCATTATTAAAAAGCTCTAGTTTGCCAGGGAAGTTAAGTTTATTGCTGGCTTGCAGTATGACATTGGTGTTAAAGTGATAGGTCGGGCTGCGAAACAGCTCCGTTCCAGTTGACCAGTCTGTCAAGATATAGCGGTAGTTACCATCTCCGGGCGTCAGTAGCTCTACACCAATAGTTGTTTTTGCTTCGTCAGCAGGGGGAAGAGAGCAGTTAGCCTCTTCCAGATTACGGTTTTTGTCTCTGGTCACTTCTATGTTTATTCGACATTCACTGGCACTGGCATTTGCATTGTTTACCTTGAAAGAGAGGTCGTGCCGTCCGAGATTGAGTAACCCAATCGGCAATTCCGCGGCCGTGATTTGCAGTGTGTCTTGTCCAAGCGTAGCGATGGCAAAGCTTTCGACGTCATGGAAGCTGGTTTCGATATTATTCCAGCTGCTGGATTCCTTTTCTGCCCGGTCATTCCGGCAGACATTTAGCCCGAACCAAGCGCCGGCATTCGCTTCCAGACCTAGTGCAGCAAAGGGAATGGCAGCTTCTGCGACCCAGTAACCGTCGTGGATGGCGCCTTTTACCGCCCAGTCACAATCCCAACTCTTTTCCAGTTTTTGGGCGTCATATTGCGCTCCGAGCGCGTTATAGGCAAATTGGAAATAGTTCCCATCTGGGCGGGAGAGGAAGACCTCTATCGAATCATCTCTGAATACTGAGCCATCACGGGCGGTTTCCTTAGCGGCGAAGGTATCCAGCATTTGCAGAGCCGGATCAAGGATAGACGAATGACTCCTAGTCGCAATATAGATGTTTTCGTCGTCGTACGCTAAATATGCCTCGGTGGCATTTTGGGCGAATTTATCTTTGTTGAAAAGCACAAAATCAGCGATTCTGGCGGCTTTTTGCCAACAAGGGTCATCGAGTATGCCATCGAGCTTGGGCACGGAGTCAATTCTGGGAATCTGAAGAGATGGTTTGCGCTCCTGCGATATATCATCGTTAGCCCAAGGGCCAAAATATACGCGGTCATATTTTACAGTCCCAGAAGCATTATAATGGGTCAGGTAAATATATTTAAGCTCAATAATTTCCTTGGGGTAACTAAAAAGCAGCTCCTGGTATTGCCATTTTCCATCTGTCGGGCGAATGTCGACGGAAGGGTAAGCGCTTGAACCATCGGCAAAAGAGATGGCTGTATAAATCCCACACTGTCTTTTTTTCCCTTTCACCGGCTGATATTTTTCGGCTTTAAACCAGCCAGATAATTTCATCGCTGTTTCGGCCGGGATAGTTAATTTTTGCACTTGATGTATAATGA
>CAZUCG010000032.1:0-12186 GCA_964619145.1 uncultured Lentisphaeraceae bacterium
GGGCGAAGAAGAGTTGAACAGTCAACCAGGGCGAAGAAGAGTTGAACAGTCAACCGGGGCGAAGGCAAGCGGCAATCTGACTACTTAAAACTGTCCGGCTTGGTCAGCTAGAGGGCATTCTAAAACGAATGAGCGATTACGGTTTTTTTGTCGTTTGACTTGCATCGCAGTAGCAAAATTGCGTCCAGGCACTAAATTATGGCTGATGTTTTAATCCTGTATCTTCATTGCAGGACAGAAAATCAGCAACCAGGAGAATGAAATGAGCAAATTGGCATTATTGGGCGGCAAAGCAGTGGTGGATTTTCCCAAAGGCGATATGTTCAAATGGCCGATAGTCAACCAGGAGATGGAAGACGCCGTGTTGGAAGTCCTGCGCGATGGCAATATGTCTGGCACAGATATCACCGGTAAATTTGCTGCCGAATTCGCTGCCTGGAATGGTAATAAGTATGCTTTGGCGCACAGCTCGGGCACTGCTGCTTTACAAGCCGCGATGTACGGCATCAAGCTCGGACCAGGCGATGAGCTGATCTGCCCATCACTGACCTACTGGGCATCGGCACTGCCAGCACTGTCGCTGGGAGCGGCAGTCGTATTTGCTGATATCGAACGCGACACCCTCTGTCTCTCGCCAGAGAGCTTCGAAGCGCATATCACTCCACGCAGCAAAGCCGTAGTAGTCGTACACTACGCTGCTTACCCCGCCGATATGGACGGGATTATGGCGGTGGCGCAAAAGCACGGCCTTAAAGTCATTGAGGACATCTCACACGCTCAAGGCGGCTACTACAAAGGCAAGATGCTGGGCACTTTTGGCGATGTGGCGGCCTCTTCACTGATGAGCGGGAAGTCTTTCGCTATCGGCGAAGGAGGGATACTACTGACCAATCAAGCAGAAATTTTCGAGCGCGCCATTCTCTGGGGCCATTATGAGCGGCACAGCGAAGTCTCTGATGCCATTAAGGGCGACGGCGGCGGCCTGCCTTGGGGCGGCTACAAATACCGGATGCACCAGATGTCATCGACGGTAGGACGGATACAGCTGCAGAAATACCCTGCCGAAATAGCAGAGATTGACCGGGCGATGAAGCGCTTCTGGTCTCATCTGCGGGATATCCCCGGCCTGAGCTGGTGCTACCCTGAAGACGCCGGCAGCAACAAAGCCGGCTGGTACGCCAGTTGCGCTTTCTATGACCAGGAAAAATTCCAGGGGCTATCGCTAGGGCGTTTTTTTGCGGCCGTGCAGGCAGAGGGCGTACCCTGTAGCACCGGTGCTAATCGGCCACTGCACCAGCATCCGCTGTTTTCCTCCTCAGACATCTATGGCCACGGCAAACCTACTGCGCTACTTAATCTGCCGAAGGGCACTGACCTAGTGGCCTTAACTGGTGAGTTGCCAGAAACTAACCAGGTGCAAAGCCGGGTCTTCCACGAACCTTGGTTCAAGCATTATCGCGAACGGGAAATCGACCGTTATGCCGAGGGCTTGCGAAAAGTCGCTGAGAATTACGAGGATTTGTTGCCTGGTGACACTCAGACTGACGCGCCGACCGGCGGTTGGGCCTTGACCCAACGGCGCAGTTAGAGCAACGGCCAGCGGAACTTTGCCGTGCTGACACGGTCTAAAAACCTTGAACAAAACAACTCGTTAATCAACACCAACCGCGGCGGCGGCTCGTTCTTTCCTATCGCGAAATTCCCTACGCACGGAATAATCTTTAGATTTCTGCGTTTAATGGCTTAACCCATTCTCTGGGAGATGCAAAACAGTACAGTCGATATTATTTTCCCGGAACTTGTGATGCAATGCCAAAATATATAAGAACTAATGCGACTGCAATTTGCTGGTCCAGCAAGTCCTGCCAAATCATTCGTTTGAGCAGGTCGGGTGACAAGCTCACGGTCATCGGCTGTTGGCAAGAAACTCTCGGCAAAGACCAGTCACTGACTGAGCTTGTCGCCCAGGGCATTAAATCTGTCGGCTGCAATGACCACGAATTCATTGTAGCCGGCGGCGATCATACTGGTTGGGGGATGGCTGATATCGTTATGCCGGCCATCGGCAAAGATCAGTTAAAAAATGCCCTAGCTTTCGAGTTGCGCAAGCAGACCCCGATTCCAACCGATAAATTACTTTGGGGCTATCGCCTCCTGCCCAAGGCCAGTGACCAACAAAAACAGGGCGTCCGGCTGTTCTATGTACGTGAGGAGCAATGGCGCAAATGGATGAATATCCTTGGCGGCATCAACCACGTCGATGTGATCTTGCCCGCGCCTTTGGCTTTGGACCCGCTTTTTGCTGACTCCGATATAGTTTTCCCTGAAGGTCAGGGCAATAGTGGCTACCAGGCCAGCAAATCCGCTCAGCAACGCTTCATTGTCCCAAACATCGATTTGGCGGCTATGACTCTGCTTGAGGCCTTCCCGCCAGCTGCCAAGTATCAACTTGCGGCTTTCGAGGGCAAGTCAGTTAGCGAACAACTCTCTTATATCCCAGCTCTGGTTCTGGCGGCTTATGGCTTGAGCAAAGAGAGCAATAAAGACCAAGATACACTTATCTCCCCTCCAGAGGAACTCAAGGCCCACCGTAATATCGCCAGCAAAATCGTCGCCTTCGGCTTGGTTTTCTATATTTTAGCCACGCTGATCAGCGGCTCTACCCGTCAGTTGCAAGCCAAGGCCGGGCACCTGCGCAAAATTGAATCAGAGACACAGATGGTGCAAGCGCTTCTCGACGGCTTGAAAAAACAAAATGACCCAATCGAGAAAGAATTTGTTCAAATTTTGCGGCAAGAATTGCGGGACAATGTCTTGCAGACGCCTGATTTTCCGGAAGTGCTAGTAGAATTGAGCGACCTCATTGAAGCGCCGACCTGGGCCTCCACCCGGATGGAATGGAACGCGGGCCAAATCGCGATGCAATTGCAAAGCACCGCCCGGAATCTCGAGTTGCCGGAGAAACTGGAGGAATCGCCGATTCTTGGCGATGTCCGGGAATTATCTTCGCAATTCAACCAAGGTGTCTATACCCAGCGCTACAACCTCAATGCCCGCTTTGATACCGATGAGGAAAAACTTGAATTCTCCCAGCGGCAAAAAAAACGCCTAGCTGCCGCGAAACAGCGGGCTTTAGCGGAAGCCGCCGAGCAAGCGAACGACAACCTCGACACTGTCGTGGCAGCGGATAATGAGTCAGTAGAAGAACCTGCCGAAGCCGCTGTTCCTGACCAATCTACGGACACCCCGCCCGCGCCTCCGCCCACACCTCAACACTAGAGAATACGGCGGTTTCACGCCCCTCTCGTACCATCCAAGATATGGCCAACCTCCCTAAAATTCCCCGCCGCCAGTTGATTTTGCTGTTACTGATGCTCGGCATCGGTTTTTTCTTCGTTCGACGCTATGTCAATTTTACCTTCCCGACTAGCAACCGCATCGAAGAAAAATTGCAGACCCTGAACTCTTTGCGCAAGGATTTGCAATTGGCGCAGAAGATTTCCGAGGAGCGCCTGGACGAACTGTCCGATTTACAAGGACTCGCTGCGCCGTATTGGTTCTCGACTGGCCAGCGGGCGATGGTCGACCAGGAAATCACCAAGGAATTCGGCAAGATATTGCGGCAAGCGCAATTGCCCTCGAACCATAAGGTCGATGTGCAGCGCAATAAGTTACCTGGTGCCAACCATATCCAGGAAGTGCAAATCAAACTTGATTTGCGCGGCATCAGTATGCAAGAGGTCAGTCGGCTGTTCAACGAAGTCCACAAGTATGGTAAAAAATTGAGTTGGAATTACTGCCGGATTGAGCCCGACAACCCCCGCACCCCCAAAAACGTGAATCTCTCTGCCCGCTTGCGGGCACTGGTGCTGAATCCCGACGCAGTGGATTACCTTAACGGCGAGCCAATCAGTAAAAACGGCAAAGGAGTAACCATCCAATGAATAGTGTCTCCTGGCTATTTTTAAATGCCTTGCTGATTTTCGGGGCCATCCTGAGTACCATCACTATGCGTAGCATCGCGGTCCCCGAGTTGCCTGCTATTGAAGCACGGGAAAATGCCGGCAAAGACAGCAAAGGCGGCAAAAATGACTCGCCGCCCCAAGATGACCAGCTGTCTCCCCAGCCAAGGACCTTGACAATGGATGATATCTGGGAAAAATCGCTCTTCCGACCAGACCGGACCGAGAAAACTGAGTCAGCTGAAGCCGACGACAATGAGCAGCAGACGGCTGAAAAGTCTGATTTTGAGTTAACCGGCATTGCCTGGATGGGCTTGCCTGGGCAAGCCAAGCCAGTCGCGGTGATCAAACAACGCCAGACCTTGCCGCCAAGACGCACCACCACCAGGCGGGTTATCGGCGGTCGGCGTATCCCACAGCCAGCAGGACCGGCGCACGACAGCGACGAAGCAAATAAGGCCCTCAATGTCGTCTTTGCCGTCGGTGATGCTATCAATGATACAGGCTATATCCTAATAGAAATAAATATTGAAGAGAATTCAGCTGTCCTGAAAAAAAATGCCGAGCGGGTAGAATTAAAGATTGATTTTGGCAATGACGCTAGCCTGCAACGCAAGACTGCCGCTGTCAATGAGGCTAGCACCCGACAAAAACAACGTGAAGCCGCTGAAACACAAACTACTGCAGCTAAGCTGGCAGTGCCTGTAGCCTCCCAAAATGCTCCTGGTGGGGTAAATATCCAGCCACCCGGTCCTCCTGGTGGGCCGGGTAGCCCTGCCAGCCCACCCACCCGCCCGCAACCTCAGCCAGGCGGGCAAGTGGTTGCGCCTGCCAGCCCTGCCACTCCCACCACTACCACTACGAGTCAAAACGAAAAGTTGCGCCAGCGCCTGGAAATGCTGAATCGCAGCACCCGGCGCTCACAACCCCAGAAATAACTTCAGACGGACTCGGTGTTCGGTGCTCTTCGCTTCTCATTTAGTCTAGCTTGCAAGGATCAATATGTTCAGCTCCATTAGCAAAAAATTTATTATCGTCTTAAGTGCCGGGCTGTTATTTTTAGCGGCTTGCAACAGCAGCAAAATCGATGGTTTTGCCAAGCTTGATACCCCTAGCAGTACTGCACTGGACAACACTGTTCAGCGCCCGCTGCCTTTTGCCAAAATTCCCACTCGCAAGGCTGATTTAATGGACGAGTCACCGCTGACTGTCAGCCCTACTACCGAGCAGGAGACGCCATCCATCGAACGACAGTTCGACTTACCGGACCGGGTATCCTCCAAAGAAGGCGAGACTTTCGCCATTTCAGAATATCCCGACAACCTAATCAAAGGCGTGCCTGATCCAGAAACAGAGATGGAAGTCGGATTTATCTTCAATGGCGATTCCATTGATGTGGTAGCCAAGACCTTCGCCTCGGAAAATATGCTTAATTTCAGCTATCTGGTTGACCCTGCCGTCAAGGGTGCCATCACTATGGAAGTAAAAACTAAAATGACTGCCCGGCAGACTTGGGCGACCTTTGAACATATCCTCTGGCTGGCCGGTGCTTATGCCTCCAAGAACCCTGGCTTCGTGCATATCTTGCCTTTTGACAAAATGCCGAAAGAACGACGCATCTATGCCGACCACGACATCCAACCAAATGTAATCGTGGATTTCATCACCATCCGCTACAAAAAGAGCGCGGATATCAGCAACCTGATTAAGCCATTTATGACCGACGGTGCTACCGTGAGTGACCTCGTAGACTCTAATACCTTGATTATTGTAGAGGCGCCAGCCAATATCAACAAAATCCGCGAATTGATTGTCCGCCTGGACAACAAAGGCGAGCGCGCTTGGCCAGTCAAGTGTTTCCCCTGCAATGACGTCGACGCGGAAGAACTAACCGCTGAGCTGCAGACCCTGTTGCCCGTCTTGGGACTACCCGTCGCCACCGGCACTGGTGCCTCGGGTGGAGCCATCAAAATCATCGCCTTGCCTCGCATCGGCATTATCGTGGTCTCAGCCGCGATGGGCGAAGTCATCGAAGAAGTAGGCAAATGGATCAAATCCCTGGACCGTTCAGATATGCTCGATAAAGAAGAAATCTATTATTATAATGTGCGCCATAGCACAGTGGAAAAGCTCGGCGCTTCCCTGGACGCTTTTTTCAATACTACCAGCAGCTCCAGCCCCACGACTTCCACCTCGACCACCAAGAGCACCTCGGCACGAGCCAGCGCCTCCACCGGTTCCAGCACTACTGCCAGCACCACTAGCAACCGCAACACTAGCGCCAGTACAGCTCGCAACACGGCCAGCAGCCGCAACCGCACTACAGGGGAAAACAAGAATTCTTTGACCACCACCGTTTTCGACACGGAAGTCATCGTCTACACTGATGACGAAAGCAACCGCATTACCTTGAAGACCACTCCGCGGACCTGGAGCCTGATTAAACTGTTCTTGGAACGCCAAGACGTCCCGCCCCGGCAAGTCGCCATTCAAGCCATTATCACCGAGATTAGCCTGACCAAAGACACCCAGTTGGGAATCACCTACAGCCTGGAACGCGCCATTATGGATGGTACCCTAGCAGCTAGTAGTATCGGCTCATCGCTGTTGAGTTCTCCAGTAGCAGGCAGCTTGATTGGCACTGCCACCCCCCCTGACACCTTGAATTCGTTAGTCGGCACCAGCCACCGCGGCATTGGTCTGCTGTGGAACAACAAGGCTGGCGACACCCTGGCATTCCTGAAAGCTTTTGCCGGCGAGAACAACACCAAGATTCTCTCAGAGCCCCAGCTGGTAGTTCTCAGTGGTGCGCAGGGCTATATGCAAGCAGGTTCATCGGTGCCTATCGCCACCGAATCGACCACCTATACCACCAGCGACAATTTCAACTCCAATTATGAATATGAGGATTTAGGTGTCATTATGACGGTGACGCCATATATTACCGCTGGACACGATGTCCGTCTGGTGATCGAACAGGAAGTATCGGCCATCGCTGGCTATGAGACCGGCACTACTACCCCGACACTCTCCAAGAAAAAAGTCGCTTCAGAACTAGTCGTCCCTGACAATACCACCTTGATGATGGGCGGGATGATTCAAAACACCTCCGCCAGCACTAGGACCGGCGTGCCCTTCCTGATGGATATCCCTTATATGGGGGCGCTATTCCGCTATAACTACAAGCAGGATATCCGGACCGAACTGCTCATCCTGTTGACCGTTAATGTCCTCGACAGTAAGAATCCTCAAGAAGAGCTAGTACGCCGCTACAAAGCCTCCCTGGAAGAAATTGAGAAGACCCGCAGTACTGAATTGTATTGACAAGTAGCGCTGGCCGGACCTACAGCCGCCATTTCCGATCCGCTAGGACTTAATTCGCAGTCCTTGCGCACTCAATCCAAGCCAGCGTTCTTTAATTTTGCCAGCCCCGCAATATACTGTTATGGAAAACGACGACAACAATAGCGTTAATGAATTAGCAAAAGAGCAGACAGCACTGCAAAACATCCCGCAAGGTGACGAATTGCGGGACAAAGTCCGGCAGCAGTTGCTGAAAATCATTGCCTTACCAGCCAACGCAGAACTACCCTGCGGCTCGATGAGCAGTGACTTGGAACTTCTCAGCAGCGGTAAACTCGACGAGAATGCACTGCTTAACGCATATTTCCTGGCCACCGACTTGCCCTTGTTGGACGAGCAGGAAATCAAAGACCTCAATTATTATCCAGAAGTCACTTTCGATTTCCTCAACACAGAATGTTGTCTGCCGATCTCCTGGAGCAATAACCAAGCAGTACTAGCCATCGCAGCACCTTACCAAGCCGGACGACTCGCACTGCTATGGAAAAATTTTTATGACTCCGAGGTCTCTTTCGTGCTGGCCAGGCGAGCTTTCATCGAGCGTTTTATTGGTTCTCTGTATGACCGTCCTGACGATGCCGACAGCGACGTCAATTGGGAGGGCAATAGCGAACAGGCATTGCGTGATTTGGCGAAAGAAGCCCCCATCGTCCGTCTGGTCAATGACATCTTCACTCGGGCCCAGGAATCAGGCGCCTCCGATATCCACGTCGAACCTGGCGAGACAGAAGTCGCCATCCGTTTCCGCATTGACGGTTTACTGCAGACTATCATCAAGCCACCCAAAAGCCAATACGCCGCCATTGCCTCACGCATTAAGCTGCTGGCTGGAATGAACATCGCTGAACATCGCCTGCCCCAAGATGGCCGTATTGAGCTAGGCAGCGGTGTCAACGCCATCGATGTGCGCGTCAGCACCGTGCCCTGTATGCACGGCGAGAGTATCGTGCTGCGCTTGCTGCAAAAAGACTCTGCCGTCTTCGAACTAGGCAAAATTGGTCTTTTGCCCGACACTATGGCGGACTTGGAAAAACTATTCAGTATGCCTCACGGGATGATTCTGATGGTCGGTCCGACCGGCAGCGGCAAGACCACCACGCTATATTGCATAATGAATATCCTCAATGCCGATTTCCGCAAAATTATCACTATTGAGGACCCGGTGGAATACCAACTGGAAGGACTAACTCAAATCCACGTCCGGGCCAATATTGGCCTGACCTTCGCCAGCGGCCTGCGCGCCATTGTCCGACAAGACCCCGACGTCATCCTAGTCGGCGAAATCCGTGACAAGGAAACGGCTGAGATCGCCATCCACTCAGCCTTAACTGGACATCTAGTCTTGAGCACCCTGCATACCAATGACGCCGCCGGAGCAATTAGCCGATTGATTGAAATGGGCGTTGAGAGCTTCCTGATCTCCTCGGCTCTGCTCGGTGTCGCCTCGCAGCGACTAGTCCGCCGGATTTGTCCAGAATGCCACGGCAGTGGTCGGATACCGAAGCAGGAGGACAAGCGCTGTCGTAACTGTCTGGGTAGCGGTTATCGCGGCCGGGTCGCCATTTTTGAGTTAATGATAATCAACGACGAATTGCGAACTGCCATTAACAGCCACAAAGACACTACTGAAATTACCAACATCTCCCGGCGCAGTGGGATGCGTACTCTGAAAGAGGACGGCGACCTCAAAGTTCGCAGTGGGCTGACCACTGCCGCTGAAGTTTCCCGAGTCTGCCAACTCGACCTCGGCGACTTGGTTTGAAAGCCAAATGCGACTTAAGTCTCCACCGAAACAGATATAGTTCGCTTCTCTCGAGCTTTAACTCGGCTTGGAATTGTATCAATTAGCTACACTAAACTGCTATTAAGCAAAGGATAAACCGGCTTATGAAAATTACCTTCCCCAGTGATTGGCAACAAGAACCTTGGTACAACGGCACGCGTCATATCTTCAATATTGATGGCGTCAAAGCTTGGATTGTGGAACCGCATCACCCAGTCGGGGATGGTCGCTGGACTTGGTGTCTGATCTGGCCAGAATCTTTTGTCCAGCGGGTAGGCGTGCCAGAATTTCTGGACCGTGGTTTTTATCACGCCCATATTGAGGCTCATCCGACTTATGCCACTCCCGACCAAGGTATGCCGCTATTACGCAAGTTCTATCAGCAGTGCGTTGATTTGGGCTTGTCCCGCAAGGCCAATTTAATGGGCTTGAGCTGGGGGGGCTTCTTTACTCTCCGTTTTGCTTCTGAGAATCCAGAGAAGGTCGCCTGCATCTACCTTGACGCCCCACTCTGCAATATGGCCGATGAAAGCACTGTGCCGCTGGCTGATGCTCATCAAGTCTTGCAGGAAGCCTATCATTTGAGCAACGAGGAGATGCTTACCTCAGCTCTCAATCCAATCAATGCTTTGGAGCCGATCGCCGAAGCAGGCATACCTATTTTCGCTGCCACTGGCGAAGATGACCTGGTCGTACCGGTGCAAAACCATATCAATATAGTAGAAGAGCGTTTTCTAGCCCAAGGCGGGAAAATATTTATCGAGCGACGCGCTTCGTGGGGTCATCATCCGCACGGCTTAGACGACCGCTGCGAATTGATTGCTTTTATGGTGGCGAATGCCGGCAAATACTACCAAGCCAAAGCCTAAACCGATTGCGGCTAAAATTTATCGGCGGAATGCCTAACGGCAGCGCCTGGCAATGTCAGGAGCACCCTTCAGGCACAGCGGTATTGAGATAATTAGCCAGCAGCTGCCAGCTGCTCTCACCGCCACCGCGAATTTCCAGAATTATCGGCACCTCCCGGGGAATCTGCCGTGACTGCCAAGCCAAAAAAAGCGATGACATTGGGATCAATTTGCCGAAGACTTCTGTAAATGGCTGGTGATTTCGCATAACGCCAAGCGACTGCAAAGCCACTTGATGCAGATGGATGCCATTAGTCACCGACCCCAACCGAGAAAAATAATTCGCGATATTTTCGCTCAGCGAAAAGGGCTGATTATTGCGTGCGTGGCCGAGGTCGAAATGGAAACCGACAGCAGGCAGTTCGGTCGCCAATTCCGCCACCCAGCCCTCGCATTCGGCCATAGTGCAGCCGAAAGTCCGCTCGCGACCGGGATAAGTATGCAAGTTCTCCAAGCCAATGCCGATACCCGCTTGGGCTAACGGCTCCAGCAGACGCACTGTCGCGTCTTTAACACCCGCCCGGAAAGACTCCTCCTGCATCTTTGCCGGCGGGACTTTCGGGAAATGAAAAGTCGTCCTGGCGCAACCGAGAGTGATAGCCAATTGCACTGCCTCGCGAACTCGCTCAGCGTCCCCCGCTTGGGGCAGGAAATCTGGCAAATGCAGCGACAGCAACGTGTCTGGGACATTTTCCCGCCAGAGGCTCAGCTGGCTTTGGCATCCAGCAGTAGCCCCCGCTCGCAATTCACAGACCCGGATTTGCTTTTGCCGAGCAAATGCCAATGCCTGCTCGGGCTTGTCCATACAGGATATCCCGAGGCAATTCAGAAAGGCTCGGCGCTCAGAGAGCGGCCACCTGTCGGCCTCAGCGGCGGCATAAGAAATAACTTCTTCCTCGCCAGTCGCGCTGTCGTAAATAACAATGGCGGGGGCGCCGCCGGCGGCTTTATCCGGGTCCAGTCCACGGATAGTCGCGGCAAAGCCGGCCCTACTATCGATATGATAATGCCCTGAAATCAAGCGTCGGATTACGCCGGCTGTGGCTGCTTGTGAGAGCAGCTGCTGTTCTGCCGCAGGCAAGGCCGCGAGGGGGTAATGCGTTACTGCCAGGAGATCTTTTTGCTTGCAGGCAAGAAGCATTGCTTGGCTCGCCCGCGAGAGACTGCCGCGGCTGGAATCCAGCAGCAGTAAGCCTTGCGACTCTACTGGCGTGGCCAGCATCTGCACTACCTCAGCAGCCTCGGCCGGGCTGCGCAATTCCGCATTGCCGGGGGTCAAAAAATATTTCAGTCCGGCTGTGGACAGCTTTTCTCGCAGTCTTCGGGCTGTGGCCACAGTCCCGCAATTCGTCAAGTCACCGACCCCGACGATAGCTTCGGCGCCACGTCTTTGGGCCTCGCATATCGCCCAATCAAGGACTTCTTCGGTAATAGTTCCTGTCTCGGCAGGGAGATGCAAATCAGCAAAAAGGGCAAATTTCATAATTTGAATTCCTCTCCATCGTCCGCGACTGTGCAGGGGAATTTCGCTTTATCAGCTAGTCGCTCGACCAGAGCCAGCCCGGCTGGCGTGGCATAGAAATTACCGATATGAGAAAAGATCAGCCTCTGCAGCGGCAAGGCTGCCAACTTATCGATCCAGGGCTCGAGGTTATAGTGGGTCAATTCGCAGATGCAGACTGTCCCAGGCAAGCATTCCTGCCAGGGGAAATCGCTGAAATCCCCGCGCAAATCACCGGTATGGAGAATTCGCTGCCCATCGGCTTCCAACAGGAAGGCGAAACTCGGGAAGCTATGTTCTTTGCCACTCAGATGAGCGGTGCGAATACTGCGCGCGGTCAAAGCGGCAGTGGCATAAAACTCACCCTCCTGGATTGCTGTGTATTGGATGCGTTTATACACATCAGGGCGGTGGGCAAGATTATTGAAAGCGATAAAGGTGGGAATGGCCTCAGCTTCGGGCAGAAAGATTTGGCAGTCGTGGTCGTACTTGATATTGTGTTTAACCAGGCCTGACAAGCCGCCGTAGTGGTCCTCGTGCAGGTGGGTAAGGAAGACAGCCCGCACTGAACCGGGCTCCAGGCCCAAGCGGATCATCGATGCCGTCACCGGTGCACCGGCATCAACGAGGTAATTGCCGCCGTCATCAGCAAGCATATATAATGTCGAG
>CAZUCG010000033.1:0-12119 GCA_964619145.1 uncultured Lentisphaeraceae bacterium
TGGCGCTGCCGTCTGAGGCAGTGCTGTGGCAATGTAAATCAATCATTTTGCAAAGTTATCGTTAGTGGGTTATAGTATTGGCATTTAGAGGTCAGTAATTTACTGTCTAAATAAGAAAATACAACATCCGTGTCAGGCGAAAGGACTCACAGACGATGAAATTATTGGTAACCAAGGGCGCGCAAAAAGGCGCAGTCATTCCTCTTGCCAATGCGGTAATTTCCATTGGTCGGGAACTCGACAATGACTTCGTAATTAATGAGGCTGGTGTCTCACGGCACCATTGTAAGCTCTCACCCATTGGACAAGAATGGTTCGTCGAAGATTGCAAAAGCGTCAATGGTGTCTTGCTGAATGGGACAAAAATCACCCAAGGGACGCCACTGAAGACTGGTGATGCCTTTACCGTCTTCAGCCACGAATTTCAGTTTTTGCCTGATGCTGACGGCGTTGGACCTGTCCGGGATGACGCTGAATCCTTGCCATTTAAGGGTAGTGATAACCAACCAGTTGCCCAGATGATTAAACTCCAGCGTGAAAAAAGAGGCATCCTATGGGGAAAAATTATCCTGTTGTTAGTAATTTTGGGATTGGTGGTTTATTTGGCGATGCAAGTTTTCTCGTCGTCAGATGATTCAAGCAAGTCTCCAGTCAGTGTGGAGACTGTAGCTGGTGTGAAGACGGAGTCTGAAGCAACTACAGGTGTTGTCGAAACAGCGGAAAATGAAATTTCACCGGCAGCCGATAGTGTAGAGGCTAGCTTGGTAACGGAGCAGCAGGATGTCCAGGACAATGCTGAGACAACAGCAAAAACGACTGAAGTCCAAGAGGTGGCGCCGGTTCAACAGCAGCCGGTCGAGCGAGCTGGCGTTGCGGCAGTCAGTGACGTGGTGCTGGCGCTGAGCGATCCTCCAGGCGCAGAAGTGTATCTCGATGGAGAGCTTCAGGATGGTCTGACCCCGACGGTCTTGCGCAATATCCGCCCTGGCCGGCATAGCCTGGAAATGCAATTGGACGGCTATGAAGTATCACGACGGACAATTCACGTTCCAGACATCCAGGCCACCCGGCCGGTCGTCCTACGGCCGAAGGCCGGGACGCTGCTGCTGATTAGCACGCCTGCCGGCGCACACGTCTGGTTGGAACGGCAATTGTTGGGCGTTACACCGGTCTTGCTGGAGGATTTGCCGCCCGGGAAATATGAATTGACTCTGCGTGGCCCTGGTTGCGAAAGCAAAAAGGTCCCGGCGGAAATAAAGGCCGCCAGCGGTGAAGCGCTAGAGGTCACTTTGCAAGTCAATTTAGGTAACTTGGAATTGCGCACTCAACCGCCGAATTGCGGAATATTTTTGCAGGGGTGTTTGTTGGGAGTGACCAGCGCCGAGGATGACCTGGCTGAATCAAAGCCGCTGCTGCTGAAAAATATTATGGCTGGTGACCAGCGCTTTAAGATTGAGCATCAATCCGGGGTGTCGGTCAGTGGTCGTATTTCCATTTTAAGAAATGAGACCGTGACCAAGGTAATAAGAATGCATCTGCCGACCCATCGTCTTGTTACTGTTGATGGTCTGGTTGTCGACGGTGTCCTTTTGGAAACCAACCACCAGGGTGATGTCGTTCTTGAAGATTTGTACAAGAAGTCGGAACGCTATCTGAAACCGAAGATTAAGGAATTACGCACCCTGACTGACGAGGAGATCCTCGCTGCAGTGGAGGCCGCTAAAAATCCCGGCAAGCGTGGGGACGACTTGCTGGGAATGAAGGATGATGTCCTGACGATTGCTGATCTAGAACGGGCGCTGAATATCCCGACTGAGGATTTCAACAAGGCCAATGCCGGCAAGGTGTTTAAGATATCAGGTAAGTCAACGATGCTCTTGCCTGGCCAGAAAGGCATTACTACGGTGGTCTTCGCACCCAAAATCCGTTGCCAGTTCGCAGATTTGAGCAAAGAAGAAATGGAATTCTTGACGGCCTCAGACCAGCAATCGGTCACTTTCCAAGGCACGTGCTTTGGAGTAGGCAAGGACGCTATCCTGCTATTCAAAAACTGTAAGTTCCTGAGCGAATTTTAACTCGGTTGCGCTTTGTCGGAGCTAGAAATCGGCCAAAAAGGCAAAGCTAATTTTAACCGCAAAAAACGCAAAAACACGAATAAAGCAGAAGAAAAGAAAGTGGAGCTGCCTATTCGCAGATTACAATGGTTAGTGGCTAGGGAATAATGATCAATGAAAAAGATTGATAATCAACAACCTACAGCTTTCAACTTATAACTGTCTTTTTGGACGAGGTTTAGGCGGGCTGGCGCAGTAGAAAAAATTACCAATCATCTCAGATGTTTCAAAAACCGATAATGCTTGAAATGTGTTTGGAGTCATCATTTTCGCAATGATCCAATTCGGAAAAAGGAGATAGTACTATGCAAACCGAGTTCTCTTTCACAGTCCCTCATAGCAGTCGGCCACGCTCGTTTACCTTGATTGAACTGCTGGTGGTCATTGCCATTATTGCTGTTTTAGCCTCGATGTTGCTGCCAGCCTTGGCGAAGGCGCGTGATAAGGCTACAGATAGCAAGTGCCGTAACAACCAAAAACAAATCGCTATGGCGAGCGTACTATATTTTTCCGACCACGACGATTTTTTTCCAGCTAGCAACACTGGCAGTGCGCGTTGCTGGGTACGTGGCGTCGCGCCTTATCTGGGGATAGCAAATATTATTAATGCCAATAACAATGCTTTGATCAGTGTCATCTCGCCGGCGATGGCGGGGCCGCTGCTTTGCCCGTCTGATCTGTTGCATTCTGCCGACCCCGGTGCCTACACGGTCTGTAGCTATGGGATCAACTACTATCTGCGTTCGTGTGTGGAGGGCACTTCATACGCCCGGCGCATCACTGAAGTCATCAAACCAGCAGAGAAATTTTATGTCGCCGATGGTATGGGCCTCTACGCCTCAGCGACCAATGACGATTACCGGCCAGCCACTTATGTCTATTTGGCCATTACTTCTTATCCCTTCCGGACAGATGCCAACCGTACCGCCACCGCAGATTTCCGCCACGCTAGCAAGACGAGCTGCAATATTTTGTTTACGGATATGCACGTCGAATCACGGAACCTCAACCAGCTGCGACACAACATTTCGATCGTTTGGCCTGTTATTCGTTGATCGCTACGATTTTTCACCACATCAATTAGGAGTTGTAGTTATGTCGCATTTCAGTAAGCTTACTCTCGCGGTCGTTCTACTGACTTCCTGGGTCTGTTTGGGCCAGAATTCGTTAGCTGAATTCAGCAATTTACCATCGCTTCAAGAGGAACTCTATGGCAGTGGGGCACTGCTGCAGCTAGGCAAAACGTACTATATAACACTCCAGGGAGATGATAAAAACGACGGTTTAGCATTGGACAGCGCTTGGCGGAGCATTAACCTGGCCAGTCCGAAATTGCAGGCTGGCGATACCTTGCTGATTGCCGAGGGCGAATACGAGGAAGGCAGAGAGATACAGCTCAATGTCAAAGACTACTCCAATGGCTACGATGAGAATTGCGGCCGGCCCGGTCGGCCCATCCGGATCCAAGCGTTGCCTAACCAGCGGGTCTTGATTCGTGGCGGGGTCTTCCTGCCAGCCGAAAAAATAGCGGCAGGGATGCGCTACACTTATCAAATACCGTATAGTCAAGACCAATTCGCGTGTATCTGGGAAGCCGGCACCCAGAATAAACTCGAGTATTCCGGCTCTTTAGAGAAAACCGAAGAATTGCCGGGGACATACTTCTACGACTCAGAAAAGAAAATGCTCTACGTGCGCTTCACTGCTGCTGCGCAGCCAGCTCAGCCGGGCATCCGCATTCAGCGCGGCCGCGTCGCGATGCGCATCCACGGCAGTTATATCCAGATTAAAGGATTGTGGTTTGCTAATTATGGCGATGCGATGATGATTCGTCCCAACTACACTGCCAGCAAACCAGGCGAACGCAGTTACGGTGAAAATCTCGTCCAGCACGTTACTATCGAAGAGTGCGGCTTCTATGCCAACAGTACTCTAGGCATCCAGGCCATCGCGATGCAATGGTGCTTGTTCAAAAATAACTACGGCAACAATAACGCCTTGCGTGGCGGCCTGATGCTGCAAACGGATTTGGCTCAAGATAACTTGATCATCGGCAATGTCTATGGCTCCTGCCGTGATACCCGCCGTCTGGAAGGTAACCACGTCCACCATCTGATTAGCCAATACGGCGGTGTCGGTCAACGCAACCACATCATTAATAATGTCTTGGATGACCTGCGCTCCTTCCGCTGGAAGCCAGTCTGCCCCGGCAGCCGTTTTGAGGGGAACTACCTGGCCGGCAATTTGGCAGTTGAGTCCGGTATGACTACTGAACTAGTCACCTCGCCGGAGCAACGCTTGATCGTGCGTCACAATATTATCCGGGGGAATATTTACTGGGGTGGCAATGACTTCGACAACAGTAAAACCACAATGGACCGCTATGATCCTGACAAGGTCTTCCTGAATAACTTCTTAGGTCGGCACGAGCAAGCCAATATGGACAGTGCGCTGTTTGCCGACCCCAGTTATTATGATTTCCGCTTGCAGGCAGGCAGTCCACTGCAAGGCGCTGGTGTCAGCGGACTCGACTTGGGCTTGCCTACCCCCAAAAGCGGCCGTGTATTGTTTGCTGGCAGCACTGGTAAGGATCAGAACAGTGGCGACAGCGTACAGAATGCGCTGCTTAATCCGCAGGTCGCAGTTGACCGCCTGTCTCCCGGCGACACATTGTATATCCTGCCTGGAAAATATGACTTGGTACTGCGCATCACTCGCGGCGGCAGTGAAAGCCAGCCCATCCGCATCCGCGCTCACGCTAAGAAGGACGTCTGGTTTAACGCGGTGCAAGTAACTGCGCCGTGGGTGGAAATCGCCGGCCTGTCAGTCGTCGGTGCGCCCGTGGGCTACGACCTCAGCGCTGCCGACATCACGTTGCGTAGTTGCGGTGCTTATCAGTGTCAGGAAGCCGGGATCAAGGCGGTCAAAGCCAGCCGTCTTGCACTGTACAGCTGCACTATGGCCGACAACCAAGCTGCCCTGGCTTTCAACGACACCCAAGATGCGCAAGTACGCGACTCGATTATTGCCGGCAATCAGACCGTCCTGACAGCAGAACTGGCTGAGCAATCCACTCTACGCAGCAGCCATAATATCATTGCTGGCGGCAATCTGCCAGGCTACAGCAACTGGCAAGTCCAAGAGCTGAACTTTGCCGACCCGGCCAAGAACGACTACCGCCTGCAATGGGATAGCCCGGCCGCCGCCTGCGATTCGTTCTGTGCGCCGGCAGGTGCCCGCCCGGTACTGGCGAAGCCACTGCTGATCAGCAATGTCAAGGTCGATTATTTGACCACGAATACCGGTGTGGCCTTCTGGGAGACGCCGGAGGATGATTCCTTCGGCAATCTCGAATACTGGCCGCAAGGCGAAAGCAAACGCGCGCGTTGCCAGTCTTTAACCCAAGGGACTCGCCACGCCGCTGGCCTGACAGACTTAAGTCCCGACACTACCTATGAATACCGGATTCGCAGCAACGGTCGGCGCGGCAACACCGCCATTAGCGAAGTATTTAGCTTCCGCACTACCAGCACCCAACCACCAGCGAAGACTTATTATGTCTCCCCTGATGGCAACGACACAGCCGACGGCCTGAGTCTGGCGACTGCCTGGCAGACATTGCGGCAGGTCAGCCTGGCGGTTTGCGCTGGCGATACTGTGTTGCTGCAACCCGGAAAATACTATGATGCGCTGGCGCCAATACACGGCGGCAAGCCCGGGCAGCCCATAATCTTCCGCAAGAATGGCCCTGGCCAAGTCATCATCGATGGCCAAGACGTCCTTTTCCAGTTGCTGAATATGCAGGATTTACAGCATCTCGAGGTTGATGGGCTGACGTTTATCAATCCCGAAAAAGGCTGTCGGAAGGGCATTATCACCTTGCATCGCTGTAATGATCTCAAAATCGTCAATTGCCGAATGGGCGTGGATAAAGTCATCGACTATAACAGCGGCCCATTCCTGCGGGCCACGAATTGCCGCAACCTGCATTTTGAAAACAACCTGGGTTGGGGCGGCGATTACCCGCTGGTACTGGGTGACTGCACTGATGTGGTTCTCAAGAACAACACCATTGTTGATGCCACTATGATGGGCAGCCATATCTACAACAGCAGTAACCTCAGCATCATCAATAACCTCTGGTGCCGACCCTGCATTCCCAACAAGAGTAACGAGTGTCTGCTGTTCTCGAACATCCAGCCGGAGAGCATTGTTTGCGATTACAATTTATTCTATTCGCCTTATCCGACCCACAAAGTCGGTCAAATCCGGGCAGCGAATGCTAGCCCGCAGATTTTAGGCAGCGACCTCGCTGAATGGCAAGCCAACAGCCCGTTTGACAAAAACAGCATCCAGGCCGACCCGTTATTCTATGATTACGAGAAAGGTGATTTCCGCTTGCGTCCCGGCAGCCCGGCTATTGGCGCTGGCAAGAATGGCGAGAATATTGGCGCTACCTTGCCGGAATAATTATCACTCAAAACGAGGAGTAGGTATTTCAACTCAAGTCGCGAATACCTACTCCTGAACTTAAGCCGGCACTCCCGGCAAATATCTCGGCTGGGTCTTGGCAATGACTGGCGGGCAACTGGACTTGAGCGGCCAAGCCATAATTTATTAGCGCTCTTGAGCTTCGAGTCGCGGCATCTTTATTCCGCCGGGCCGATTTCAGATATTTGCACATCATCGAACCAGGCGGTGCCAGTGGCGTCTGCCAGGAACAGTTGCAGGAAGAATTTCGCTCGCACTTCGGCCATACTGGTGAAGGTGAAGCCCTGCCGTGTCCAAGGCATAGTCCCTTGGTAGCGATTGCGGGGCCAAAAGGTCTGATCTGGTGGTTGGCCGTATTTAACCACCGCACCGCCATACGACTTAGTTGGCTTCACATCCTCACAGCGTACTTGGAAGGTTACCCGATATTGGGTGTGGGGCTTGAGACCGGGCATAAATTGCAATACCGCTTTGCTGCCGCCGTCGGTATTCACAAATTTCACTGCTTGCCCGCCGACTCGGAAAATCTTCTCATCCATACTAACGCTGCCGTCCTGGACGCTGGCCAAAGTAGTGTACCAAGGCCCCCAAGCCCTGCCAGTCAGAGGCGCGCTGAAATCGCCATTGGTGACTGCCAAAGCCGGGGCAGGGCGGTCTAGCGTGAAGCGGCCGAAATTCTCCAGGTCGTGGAAATCGACCTTCATATATGGCGACCAGCTATAATAGACGACAGCGACGGGTTTTTTGATGGAGCGATGCCGCGAGATGTTGACGGGAAAATTTTCCCAATTGATATCTGTCATTGATTCCAGCGGCAGTCGCAGTTCCAGCAGCCATCGGTCAGGCAGGACAGCAGTCTTGACTGTCAATTGCGATTGCCAGGAGGTATCGTGATTGCTACCTGTACCGAGTCGCTGGCACTTGGAGTCATAAAAATACCCGCCGGCATTGATCATCAAGTGGTAGTAGTCTTTGCGGTTGCCGGAGGGATTCAGCAGGATTTCCACATCGGAATCCCGCCAGATGTCGCTGCAATCGTTGGTCTTGTATTCCATTACGATGCTATCGCTATGCGGTTCGCCGCATTCGACTGCAAAGTATAGATAATCGGCATCCTTGCGGACCTGATAGCGGGTAAAGACCTCGGCGACTTCTTTGCCTAGCGGCAACAAGTAGGCGGGCTTAGGCTGGGACCAGCCTGAGTCATCCAGAATGCCATCGATGTTGATGCTCTCGCCCGCCTTCAAGGTGCCGACATTATACGTCCAGTCTTGGACATTGCTGCGATTCTCGTGGTATGCTGTGGCACCGGCTTCAATCTGACCGAGAAAATGGCGGCGGAAATATTTCAGGCGTTGGTTGGCCTGCTGGTCTTGGGCAGTGAGTTTTTCTGCCTCAGCAAAATATCCCGAAAGCACAGCCAATGCCTCTGGCGAATAAATCTTCTCCCAGAGTTCATAATCGGATGGGGGGATGACCTTGGGGCCGATCGCAGTCATAATCGTACGGTTGACGATTTTTTTCAGCCAGGTATCTTCCACCCAGGCAAAGAACTGCTGCATTGCCGGGGCGCCAGCACCGAACATCAGACGATGGTGCTCGGCCAGCAGTGCATCTACATCGGTGCTGGTATCCCAGGCAACGCGGGAGTAGGTATAATAATTGAGGTAACTGAAAAGATAGTGGTCAGTCTCGGCTTCCAGAAAAGAACCGCAGATATCGTTGTTCAAACGGCGGTAGTAATTGCCGATGTTCTGTGGAGTACAGGACGGGATGTTCGGCATCTCCGCACCACCGCCTTTGTGGCAGTAGTTCCAGAGCCAAGGCTTGCGCTGCATCTTCTCTTTCCAGGCGTGGATATAGCCATCCTCCTTGGCCCGGGATTCAGCGTTGAGATCTGACCAAGGGCCGCGCACTGCGACCATAATCAATAAGTTGTCCGGCAAGTCGAGGGCCGGTAATTCCCGATAATGCCCGTAG
The DNA here is from genome assembly GCA_964619145.1 of uncultured Lentisphaeraceae bacterium. Classification (GTDB taxonomy): domain Bacteria; phylum Verrucomicrobiota; class Lentisphaeria; order Oligosphaerales; family Oligosphaeraceae; genus JAAZIZ01. Next base: position 8,586 of record CAZUCG010000033.1, read on the forward strand.
GCCATAGCAGTAAAATAACCGGGTAAGTTTTCCTGCTGGCCGCGCCGGCTGAGTGCGTTGATGAAATCCCATACCAGGGCGCCTTGGTCATCGTGGTGTGAAGTATAAAATTTCAAGCAGCGCTCACAGTGACAATGGCGGAAATGATCCGCTGGCATCAGATTGAAGAAGCCTTTCTGCACTGCGCTGGGATCCCAGCGTTTGAGTCCGCGGGCCGAGGCCGGCTCATTGTGCAGGAATGCAACTGCATCTTTGTAAACTTCATTGCGTAAGCCTGGCGAAGAATAGCAGAGTGAGCCGAACCAGCGGTCGTCGGGATTCAGCGAACGGCGGCCAGTATCCTCCAGAGAAAAATAATCCGGCTGGCTGGCGGCGAAACGCTGTCCCAGCTCCATTCTCTCCAGGCCATGGCAGTTCGCCACATAGAAAGACTCCATCCGCAATTTATGAAAATAGAGCACGTCTTTTTCTGTTTCAGGAAACCAAGCTGCGGTGCCTTGGGTGTAGCGGCGGCGCTGATAATCCGGTCTTTCCACAATATCAATATCTGGCAGCAGCAAGCTATCGTGTCGGGGGACGATGGTGCCGAATTCACCCGGGAAGTAGAAGCGCACCCCCAGAAAACGTTCCAGGAAATCATATACTGCCAGCAGTGTGCCGCGTTGATGAAATGACCCCCAGCTGAAAGCCCTGGCGGTATTGGCTTTCGGATCATCGGGTCCGAGAAGGAAGATTTTATCTTGTTGGCTTTTGCAGAGGAAGCCGTCGTAATCCAGTGTATTGGGGTCCAATCCGGCCGCTCGGCTCAGCGCTTGATCACCCAGGACCAGCGACAGCTTCCCCGCTGTAGGCGTATGGACCAGTGGTATGGCGTGTCCTAGCGACAGTTGTAAGTATTTTCCTAGTTCACTGGCAGCGGCTTGGACGCTCTGGTAGGCTTTTTCTGGAATCACGATTTCCAGGTAGCATAGCCCATCTTGGACTGCACGCAGGTGTTTTTCTGGTCCCAAGTTGATTTTGCGCAGTCCCGGTGGCGCGATGATTTTTTCTATTTCGGGCGGGGCTTGGTAAGCGCATAACAACGGCGTTGACAACAGTATCAGACAAGATAGCAGACGATTGATTTTTAACATACTATGCTCTTTGGGTTCAGGGGTTAAAAAGCAAGAAAATTAGTTCAGCCGGGTTGCAGGGCAGAGCAATAGCTGCCTGGATTTTTTCGCACCACAAATATTATGATTTTTTAGGCTAAGCGCTTTACTTCGGGGCATCCATATAAGTCGCAAAAAATCGCTGATTATAATCCCCGCCGTACATATTTTGGAAAGGGATAGCAGAGACATGGAAATCCGCCCACAGCATATTGCAGCAGTTCTGATGTCGCATATCGATGTAACCGTTAGTGTTATCGCCAGTGGCGAACAACGGATAGATGCCGCCATGCAAATAACGGAATGTGGCGTTGCTTGCGAACGTATCGGTCATATAGTAACGCTCTGATGGCCTGAAGAGACGGTGGATTTTGCAATGCCGTTCCCCGAAGGCTGGCGATGCGCTGGAAGATAAATATGGATTATTGCCATAGCTGGCGTGATAGAATCTATAGGTTTGATTTTCGCAGTAGCTGACCCGGAAAGAATCCCCCGGGCAATGAAATATCCCGACATCACGCGGACCTTTCGCATAACTGAAATTGACATTATTGCCGGGGACACGGGTCCTGATATAGCCAGTAAGGTCATCAAAAAGAGTGGTCTGATTGCTAGTAAAACCAGGGAACATCCCATCCTGGTCGTCGATATAAAGCATAATTGTGTACCCAAGCTGTTTCAAATTACTGGTGCAGCCAATTGCCCGGGCCTTTGCCCTGGCTTTGCTCAGAGCTGGCAGCAACATACTCGCCAGAACCGCTATAATGGCAATCACGACCAGTAGCTCAATCAAGGTGAAAAAATGCTTTTTCATTGCCCTCATTCCTTTGTTATTTGCTGATCTTTGAAATGCGGTCTAGGAATCAACAGGCCACAGAACAATTTTTCGGTAAAGTCTTCGTGTCGTCATCTTTGATTCAGATATCTCTCTTACTCATAGCGAAGCAAATTTTAGCCAACTCAATGCGTCAAGCGGTGGCAATTCTAATCAACAATTCCTTGCCTGAGAATACTCTAATGCATCTTAGCCTTTTTTTCAACTCATTTACTGAAATTTTAATCATTGCGAGCACTATCAGCCCTAGGACGGCGTAGCCCCAGTCCTGAGAATGCGGAGCCCCCGCTCCGCATTACTCCAGCAATCGCTACCCGCCTTGCGTTCCCGGCAACGTTTTTTAGCTGCCCAAGCCAGTTTCAAAATCTCGCTATAAGCCTTCAGCTCGAATGCGTCAGCCAAAGTCGCCAACATTTCAGCCCGCGAAAATTCTTTTTCGCTTCTTCATTTTCTTCGGAGAGCGGCGATAAAACTTGCCAAAAAATGGCACTACTTTTGATTATCATTTACAGGAAAAAAGGGGCGTTGTCGAAAAAATCATTTCCCGATTTGCAAGCGAACAATTCCATGCTATTTTTCAATATAATTAGGGGATTATAGTGAAGATGCAGTCAGGGTATCTGAATAGGTACCAGGAAAGCACACGAGACATTGCAAATCACAGCGGTAGTGACAGAAGCTTGACGGAGTATCCAAGCGCCACAGCTTGCGACCGGATTTGGGCTTTATGATTTTCCTGCACCATTCACCGGAGAACACCAAAACTATGAACACAAAATCACAACCACCCCTCCTATCGCTTTCCGCCATCGATGACACGGGCTTGCAGACCCTTGCGCGGCTCGATCTCGAGCATCCGCTGGCGGAACCTTGGGAAGAAATCATCCCCGGGCTGCTCCATCTCACAGCTGACGGGCTGAAGGTTACTGGGAACACCTCATTGCGGCTCTATTTCCGGCCGTTGTGCCAACGTGCGCTAGTCGTCGAGGCAGACCTGAGCGGCCCCGGCGACGAATCGTTTGTCTGTACTGTCGGTGGCTACAGCTTTTCGCTGGGCGGCGCCAAGACACCCGGTGCCAAGATCGCTCTCGACCGCTGGCCACTGGCGGTCACCGGCACGACCCGATTGACGCCCGGCGCGCATCAGGTCTGCTGCCGGCGCCAGGATGGCAGCGTGGCTCTAGTTCTGGACGGACAGGTGGTGCTGGAAACTGCCGATCCGCGCGCCAACGAGAGCATTCCGGACCTCGAGTACTTCCTTCCGGGCGGCGTCACGATCCACAAAATGGTCGTCACTGGCAAGGCGGCGACGCTGCCAGGCATTCCCCGGCAACGCAAATCAAACTACAATCTCTATATGTGTATCGACTTTTTCGACGACCTCATCGCGGCGCCTTGGACTGAACGCACGCTGCGCGAAACGCTGGAGATCTATACTCGGCACGGCATCAAGCGGGTTTACTTCATTGACCATGGCGGCTATGACAGCGGTTTCTGGGCCCATTACGACCCGCGCGCGTACCCGATTGAGAAGCACGGACGTGAGAC
>CAZUCG010000034.1:0-3989 GCA_964619145.1 uncultured Lentisphaeraceae bacterium
CTGGTGGACTTGGTGGACGATGTCGACTTGGTGGACTACTTGGAAAAAATTTTTCCTAAAAAACAAAGACCTGGGTGATAGTCTTATAGATTGGCTCATCAGCAGTTTTGGCCAGGCGGTCCCATTAGTAACCCCAGGTAGAGCGACGCGGAGCCTGGGGGATATTTAGCTAGCCTCTTTCGGCAAAAGCTCTGCTCAGAAATCGTATTCTACGCTAATCGGCTGTCCGCATTGCGCAGATTTGATAGCGGCCTCAGCGAAGGCGACGGTGCGAGTGCCTTGATAGACATCGGTCGGGCACTGCTCGCCTTTCAAGATGCTGGCGCTGAAGTCCGCCAATTCGGAGGCGACATTGTGGCTGGCAGTCTGCACTGGTATTTCGGCAAAAGCCAACTTCTGCGCCGCCTGGCAGGCTGACGCTTCGCAAATTTGAATTTTATCGCTGGTGTTATCGCAGATAATTGTCCCTTCGCTGCCATTAATCACCGTCCGCATTGTATATGGACGCTTGACACCGATGGAGACGAAGACCCGACCAATGACATCCGCAGGAAATTTTGCTACCGCTATGCCGGTATCCGGCGTCGGCCAATCTGGCAGATGCTTGTGATTCAGATAACAGAATACCTCACTGGGGTCACCGGCCAGCCAACGCACTAAATCTAAAGCGTGACAACCGCCGCCCAAGAAGCCCTGACGTTTGACCACGGGGTCCTTCCGCCAATCCTGGAAGCCAAGAGCTAGCGAATAATCGTGAGCGTATTCGCTTTCCAGAGAGATCAGCTCGCCAATCCGACCCTCAGTCAGGAGTTGCTTGGCGAGCACAAAGCCCGGCGCATAACGGCAGACTTGACCAGTCATAAAAAATTTTCCCGAGTCCTTCACTGCCGCAATAATTTGTCGGCACTGAGCCACATCAGGCGCCAGTGGCTTCTCACAAGCCACGTGTTTACCGGCCTGAAGTGCCCGGACGCATTGCTCGGTGTGAAAATGGTCAGGGGAGGCCACTACCACGATATCGGCATTTGAAGCATAGACCTGCTCTTCGCTTTGGGCGATCGGGATCTGGTTGTCGTTATAGAAGCTCTTGTTTATACGATCATTCTCAGCATAAAATTTATCATAGACCAAGGTCAGTTTTGTGTTCGGCAGAGTGTGGGCAGCTGAGGCCCAGGCTGCGCCCATACGTAAACCAATGACTGCGACTTTTAGTTTTTCCATACTATTCCCTTACTTAATCTTGCCTGGCTTATCAAGGAGGACCATTTTTTATTTATAGACGCTTATCAGCATTGAGCCGTAAACGGCTCCGTAACATTGTTTGCACTAATCAGCAAGGTCGAATAATATCCCTGAGCCTGATAAAGCCAGACGACAGACTTGACCTTGTAACGCTGCAGGAACAGGGATATCCAAGGCCGCGTCCTCCCGACCACTGAGGGACATTGGCGCCACACTCTCCAGCACAGTGCCGAAGGCATCGCACCAGCGCAATTGCATCTCGGCATCCGCGCTAAGATACAGCTGCAGGCTATCTTTGCACAAACGCACGGCCGGCGAGCGCACTTGCCCGCCTTGGAGACGCAGGCCAAACAAACGGTGCACACCTATTTCTGCCGCAGCAATGGCGTTTTGCGGTGCGGAGCCATCGACGGTGACGTGACTGTGATCGTAGTTCGCGATACCGTAATATAGCGTCAAGGTGTCACCAGAACGCAGCAGATACTGCGCCGGCACTGCCATAAAAACTTTTTGCGAGTCTTCCAACAGTGGCAGGCAGTTCTCGCGATAGGGGCGTTGCCAGGAACGACCATCGAGGGACCAGACTGGCTCAATGGTTAGTTGCCGTACTTGGCAGTTGTAGCGGCCTAGTAGCCCGAGGCGATAACCATCCAAGTCAGTAGAGGTCAAATAGTAGAATTGCAGGTCACTGGAGTCTTGCTCATCAGGCAAGATAATGACCTCCGGGGTGCTCCAATGCCAGCCATCCGCACTAGTCCAGCGCTGAATCAGCCGAATTAGATTCTCCCGCAAATCCTTGTTTTGGGGGCGCTCCTGTGCTGGCGGATAATACATCAAGGCGGCGCTGAAGAGCTCCCAACTGCCGTCCGGCCGCCGATAGACTGTGGTGGCGTCATTGCTTTGCAAATGCAAAGGCCATTTTCCCTGCTGGCAAAGGACGTCCCCGTGGTGGCAGAGGGCGATGGACTGCTCGTCAGCTATCATCTGCCAATTCAAGCCGTTGCGGCTGCTGGCGACCATAAATCTGACCTGGCGCCCCTCAGTATGCTTGTGCGCCCAGAAGAACATCCGCCAATCAGCGCGGCCCAGGCGCAGAACATTGGCCTGCAACGGTTTGAATTCAAGCGGCAAGCCCGAGAGAGAAAAATATCCATCTGTGTCACGCAATAACGGGAATTTCTTGATTTTTCCGCGTTGGTCTTGTTCAGCCAAAGCCAGGTTATAGTCGTGATTGTGGAAGGAATTCAAAGAATAATAGAAGCGGCGTTTATTGCCGCAGTCCAGTACGGTGGACGGGAAGATGGTCGGGACTTTGTCAGTCTCCCAAGTTTCGGTATTGCGCAAGACAACACCCTGCTTGCGCCAGCTGCCAAAACACGACTGCACAGCAGTATTCAGCTTTTCCCATTGCGGGGCAATGATGATCATTCGATTCTCCATTTTCAATGAAGGTTGCTCTGGTGTTTACTTCCTGATGACTCGCGGCCCTTTTGGAGTGTCTTCCACCAGCCAGCCTTGCGCTTCAAGCTCCTGCCGTACAGCGTCTGCTTGGGCGTAGTCCTTACTCTTACGGGCGGCTTGGCGTTTCTCCGCCAATTCCAGGATTTCGGCTGGGACGCCTTCGCTGGGGTCGGGAGTACAGACTGCCAAAATGCTGTCCAGGCGTTCCAGGCAGGCCAAGGCCGACTGCGCGACATTCGAGCTAGTCAGGCCGGCATCTAGCAGGCGGTTCATTTCGCGGATAAATTCAAACAGTACCGCGAAGGCCGCCGAGATGTTTAAGTCGTCTGACAACGCCGCGGCAAAATCGGCCAGTGTCTTCTGCACGACGGCTTCGATTTTTCCGGTATCCCCGGGTGGGTTGGCCAAGTTCTCTTGCAAGCGATTATGGAAGGCGTCGATACGTTGCAATGCTGCGCGGGCATCCTCCAAGGCTTGGAAGGAGAAGTTCAGGCTCTGGCGGTAGTGGGTGCCGATCAACACCCAGCGCACTTCCCGACCGCTGTAGCCCTTCTCAAGAATGTCAGGCAGGGTGTAGAAGTTGCCGAGTGATTTCGACATCTTCTGGCCGTCCACGACCAAATGGGCGCAATGCAGCCAGTAATTGACGAACTTGCAGTTATTCGCGGCCTCGCTTTGGGCGATTTCGTCTTCGTGGTGCGGGAATATATTGTCAATGCCACCGCAGTGCATATCAAACGTCTTGCCGAGGTACTTGCTGCTCATAGCTGAGCATTCCAAGTGCCAGCCAGGACGACCCTTCCCCCAAGGGCTGTCCCAAAAAACATCGCCGTCGGCCTCGTCCCAGGCTTTCCATAAGGCGAAATCCGCGGCGGAATCCTTAGCGTATTCGTCGAGTTTGACCCGGGTACCAGAGCGCATCTGATCGCGGTCGATATTGACCAGCTGGCCGTAATGCGGCCATTTGGCGATAGAGAAGTAAACTGACTTGTCTTCCGCTTGGTAAGCGAGGCCGTTGGCAAAAAGCGCCTCAACGATCTCGATCATCTCGTCGATATGCTCAGTGGCAGCCGGGTAAAAATCAGCCGGCAGCATCCGAAGGATGGCGATATCGCGGAAAAATGACTGCTTGAATTTTTCCGTATATTCTGTTAATTTCAGGTTTGCCGTTTGCGCTCCTTTGATAGTCTTGTCATCGACATCGGTCAAATTCATCACGTGTTTGACCTCGTAACCGAGGAACTGGAAGGTCCGCTTCAGGATATCCTCGAAGGCATAGCAACGGA
>CAZUCG010000034.1:4089-11961 GCA_964619145.1 uncultured Lentisphaeraceae bacterium
TAACCGAGGAACTGGAAGGTCCGCTTCAGGATATCCTCGAAGGCATAGCAACGGAAATTGCCGATATGGGCGTAGTTATAGACTGTCGGCCCGCAAGTGTAGAGTCCGACTAGACCGGGGACTAGTGGCCGGAATTCTTCCAGCCGATGGCCGAGGGTATTATAAAATTTCAAGGTCATACACAATTCCTTATCTGATGGGAGTGCAGGCGCGGCCTGCCGGTTAATTTTTCAAAATGGTATTTCGCAGTCGTCATTGTCGTTGCAAACATCAAAAGAGAAGCCATCTTCGGCAATTTTCAGCACTGGCTTCTGCAGCAGTCCGCAGGGTACTAATTGGCGGCGTGGCGAGGCGGTCTCTAAGAACTGCGCTGCGCCGACCCAGCGGCACCAAGGTTTTTCGGTATAGAACGGGCCGTGCGAATTGCGCCGGCTGTTCAGAATTTCAATTTGCAGGCGGTTACGCCCCGGTTGCACTGCTTCGCTCAAGTCAAATTCGTATGGCTCCCAGGCCCGAATGCCGACTGGCTGTTCGTTGAGAAATACTTTCACCGCCGTGCCCCGGAATTCCGGTAACTCTAAAAGCAGATGCTGGTCAGCCGATAGCCCTGGAGCCAGGAATTCTTGTTCATAAAGCAGATTTCCGGAATAGAATGGCAAGCCTTGCTGGACCCAGTCGCCAATCTGCAGGTTGTGAATCGGTGCCTGCAGGATCGGATAGTCGTCGCCGACTAGGTGAACGGCAAAATCGCCAAGCAAGAACAGCGATTCCAAACCGAAAGAATTCAGGTCGTAGTCGGTTTTCAAGACGAGGCTGTTGTGGCCCAAGCGAAGCGCGGAGATGCTTACCGGCAGTTTGCGCAGTACCTTGTCCACCCAATAGCCGCAGTCGTCATCGGCAAAGAGTTCTTGCCTATTTAGGGTCAGACGCCATTCCTGGGGACGTTCGAGAGCCAGGAAAATCGGGCCGGCCGGCAGCGCCTCACAATCGAAATTGAATTCCAATTCCAGTGGCACGGTCGGTTTGCTGATGGGTACTTGTGCCCAAGGCTGGGTCATTTGACCGCCGCGTGGCTGCTCGCCTTGTTCTTGCCGAATCTGGCAATCCAGATGCAACAAATCTTTTGTCGGCTGCCAATCGCCATCAGCCAGGCGATATTTCGCCTGGTCCAGCACCAGGACATTGGCTTCCTGGCAGCGAATGGCCCAGGGCTCATCAGGAAAAGTTATAGTGCTGAGCGTTTCTAGAATATCTTCTGAGCGGCGGGCCAATAGCGGTTCGCTGCTCAGGATATATAGCAGGCTGCCCAGTCGCGGTAAGGCGCTGCTGATTTTCATCCCTTCCGCGTCACATCTATATTCAGCGACGCAGATGCTCCCATCTTCAGGGTTGAACAGATAGGGGAGCATACCGTCAGGAATGTTGCTTTCTAACTTAATCTCCACATAGTCAACTTCTGTTTTTCGCTCCCGGATGGGAACGTTGTCCGCGAAATTGCCGTCGGCATAGGATGTATTGCAGACAAACAGTGCGATGAAGTCCTTACCTTCCCGCAACTGGTAGAGTACTTGCGGAATTTCGGCGTGGTCTTTATCGCTGATGGAAATCAACCGCCAAGGCGCGAGTTGCTGCGGCAGTTTCTCTAACGTACTGGCAGTGTAGAGTTTTTTCAGGCTGGCTTTTTGACCATCGACATACTGCGGCGGCGGACCAATTCGCAGTACCGTGCCACCGGCAGCGACAAATTTATCGAGCAAATCCAAGGTCGATTGGCGAATCGTGACGAGTTGCGGCAGCACCACCACCCGGTAGTCAGCCTTGCCGACCTGCAAGATGGCCTTGCCAGCCGATTTCTTGATGGTCGTGATCCGGGACATCACCTCTTCGTCAGCGTAATCGAAATCAAGGTTTTGCGCCAACAAGCGGTTCCGCAGTTTGATCAGCACGTCGTCGTAGTTCTGTCCAGCCGCGGTGCCGGTTAACATCCACATCGATTCGATAGGATGCAGCACCAAAATATCGCGCCGTTCCTGGCCTTGGCTCAAGATAACATTCAAACGCGCGAAGTAATCCTCGACTACGGCATAATCCTGGAACCACGGCGATTGCCAGGAAATGGCGGCCGGGTAGTCGCGTTTCGACTGCCCCGCCATAGTGTACCAAGCCAAATGCTGGCAACGGATATTGATGCCCAAAGCGACTTGCCAATCGCCCAAGGCTTTGTGGCCAGCCAGGGGAAAATCCCAGCCAGTACAACCATACGTCTCGGATAGCCGCCAGCGCTTGCCGAATTGGCGGGCAATCGAGGTCATTTGCTTGGCCGTGTCGAATACATTGCGATGCTCGGTCAGCTGGTCAATGCCAGGAATTTGCATATGCTCATAGAAGCGCATACAGGCGCCGGCGCAGGAGGTCTGCGAACTAAGGGTGTCTTCCGCCAAAAGATGGCCGGTAAAAGCAAGGCCGTGTTTTTCGCACCAGTCGCCGATTTGCTTGCCATAAGCGGTGGTGAACAAATAAGTCAGGCAGTCAAAGAAATCGCGTCTAGTCTTGGGCAGTACACCTTTGGGAAGATTGAACAGCAATTCGGGCAAGTGCTCTAATAGGTCGTAGCCGTAACGCTCCTGAAATACTTTCGCCAAAGCATCCGTCCAGCCAAAGAGCCAGGAGTTCTTTTCTGGCAAGGAGGCATAATTGCCGTAGTATGGCTCATCAGTGAAAATGGCTGGAATTTCTTGCCCGAAATACTGGCCGACTTCGCGGTAGTAGGTGTCGTAAGTGACTTCGATAAAGCGGGCCACCGCCTCGGGATTCATCGTGTCGAGATAGGTCTGGTTGTTGTGCCAGGGCGTCTCTTCAGCTAAGCACACGAAGGCTGTAAGCAGGCGCTCGCTGTCGCGCAAGCTGACCTTGCCTTTGGCCTCAAGGCGACGACAGCTGCTCAGGGTCTCGTCTTTGACGATGACGGCAAAACGGGCCAGCACCGTGCCGCCTTCCTGCGCTTGCGGGCCATCGCCCAATTGCAGCCATAACCGCCGCAGCCGGTAGCGCTTGTCCTTGGTCACAATTCCGCCAGCAGCGCCGCTGGGCCAACGATCTTCGTCGTACAGGTATGCTTTCATACCCAGTTTATGCGCTTCGTCGATACAGGCGCGGACGCATTCGAACCAGCGCGGACTGAGATATTCAGTCTTCAAACCCACTCGCGAGTGCATAAAAAATCCACCCAGGCCGGCTTGTTGGAAAAGCCTTATTTGCCGGCGCAATTCTTCCGGTTGGAGGTCACCATTCCAGCTCCAGAAGGGCGCGCCGCGATACTTCGCTTCAGGTGATTGAAATTCACTTGCTAAAGCAGTGATGGTTTTGTTCGTGTCTGAATTTTTCATTTTTGCTCCATCAAAAAAGCATAGAAGTCAAAGAAGTAACTATTGCAAAATTATCTTTTGGGGTTGGCTTTGAAAAAGTACCTGCAGACGAAAGCTGGGACGCGAAAAAGCTGTTTCACTTCCGTTTTTTGGGTGCAACCGACTTCTTGCGCAGGTCATCAGCCAACTGTTTCAGGTACGCCTCACCCTTGCTGTTCGGGGCGCCGTGTCCGGCGCTGGGGGTAAGAGTGATATCCTTGCTAATCTCTTTCGGGAGGTTGTTGTAAACGGCAAAGACACCAGTCGGCGGACAGGTGGTGTCAACGAAGCCGGTGCTCAAAAAACAGGTCGCCTTGATGCGTTTGGCAAAATAGATGTTATCGTAATAGGCCGCCGTCTGGCAGACTTTTTCGTTGTCTGGCTTGCCTTCGGCATTGACCCGGTACAACCGCGGCCAGCCGGCCTGCCGTGGTGGCTGGGCCAGTGGCCCGGAATGTTCACTTAGCGCCGGCACACCGGCAAGGCAAAGAGTCACTTGCGGGTCCAGGGCGGCAGCTACCAGCGCCTGAGCGCCTCCTTGGCTACCACCAACTACCACCAGGGTCTTGCCATCCCATTCTGGACAGGATTTAATGTATTCTAACGAGCGCATCACGCGCTGATACATCCCGCGGAAATAAAATTTATCGCGGTTATCCTTGTCACGGCCACGGTAGTCTTTTAATTCTGTATTATTCAGGTTACTGTAAAATTCCCCTGGCTGTTCGTTCTCGATGCCGTGGGCGTTGACATCCATCGCAATGAATCCCATCCGTGCCCGCCGCAGCGCGGTGTCGAGACTGGCGGAGCGCACGCCGGCTCCGTGATAGCTGATCAGCGCCGGCAAGCTCTTGGCTTTGGCACCGCTGGGCTTAGCCAAGTACCCAGAGACCGGCGCGCCGCCGGCGCAGGTGACTTTGAGATCATAACAAGTGAACTTCCCGTCGTCATTGGCACCGCGCGACAGCGGCTCCAACTTCGCGTCCATCGGCACGGCCGCTAATTCCTGCCGCGTTTGTTGCCAGAACGCATCGAAGTCTGGCGGTTCTTGGCCAGCAGCGCGGATTTCATACGGATCGACCATAGCGCCGCTGGCGCCGCTGATTTCCTCTTCGCGGTTCCTCGAATTCATAAATTTCACTGGCTTGCCATTATCGTCTAAAAGGGAATAGCGGATATATACCCAGCCCGGGAAGTCCAACTTAGTCTGGACGGAATACGCTGTTTCGGAGCTGATAAAAGTGCCGTTCTCACGCAGGTTGCCATCGCCAATCAGCGTGTAACTCACGGTACGCCCAGCGACGGCCTGGTCTTCCTTGACCAGCCGGGCAGTGAAAGTGATGTTCTCGCCTTGCTGATAAATCGCCTCCGCTTTGTCAGTCTCGACCACGAACTTAAACTCTTGTGCCGGCAAGGTTAAAGTCAACAGCAGGCACAGGACACACAGGGACAAATAGTGTGAATTCATAGTTCTTCCCTTTGCTTAATGGAGCTACTAAAGAACAATCAAAGCCATTTTTTACAGCATCAATGCGATGTTTTTTGTGAGGGACACACTCTAAGTATATACCTTTTTTTTGTTTTTGAAAATCAAAACCGAGAGAAAATAATTGCTGAGAAATTTTTTGCTGCCAGCATCGCCCGTCGGCTGTGCTGTCCATACCGCGCTTCTCCGCATACCGTAACACCTCAGAATGATTTTTCTACTGCAAAAAGCAGAAATCAAGAAATATCTCCTCGCAAGCGATTCCCAATAAACGCAAGTGATTACTGCAGGGTTCCTCTTGTTAATTGCGAGATCTGCTTTATCTTAAAAGAGTAAGCAGCCGGACTGGCAAAAGCAACTGCCTGGTCCATCTATAACAACGTATCAACAAGGAGAACTACTATGGCTAAATTGGCAATCAACGGTGGTAAAATGCAGCTCCCAGAAGGCACCATCAAACCTTGGCCCCCGATTGACGATACCGACCGCAAGCTGATTATGGAGTCACTGGAGAGCCATAAGCACGCCTTCGGACCCAACTGCAAGCTCTTTGCCGAGGAATTCGCAGCCTATACGGGCAACAAATATGCTATCTTTACTAATAGCGGTACTGCCGCTTTACATATGGGCGTGGTGGCCGCGGGTGTCGGGGCCGGTGATCAGGTCATCGTGACTGCCTACTCTTGGTCCTCAAGCGCGACTTGTATCCTTCACCATAACGCCATCCCAGTCTTCGTCGATATCGATTTTGCTACTATGAATATCGACCCAGATAAAATTGAAGCCGCTATCACCCCTAAGACCAAAGCCATTATCGCGGTGAATATGCACGGCTTGACCTGTGATTTTGGCAAATTACGGGCGCTCGCCAAAAAACACAAACTGGTACTGATTGAAGATTCCTGCCAAGCTCACGGCGCCAAGTTCAACGGTGTGAATGCCGGTAAACTCGGTGATTGTGCAGCTTTTAGCTTTAATCAGAATAAATGCCTGTGCGCTGGCGAAGGCGGGATGTTCGTGACCGATAACGAAGAAATGTACCAAGCCGCCGCCAGACTCTGGAGCTTCGGCGAGACTGCCACCCCGATGGAATCACGTGACTACCATTCCTATGCCTTGGGGTGGATGTACCGCGGCTCGGATATGGTGGCCGCTTTTGGCCGGGCTCAGTTAGCCAAGATGCCGCGCTATTTTGCGGCCTTGCAAGAGAATGCCTCTGTGCTGACCTCTAAACTCAAAAACATCAAGGGACTGATTGTCCCTGTGCAACCGGAAGGATACTTGCATAATTGGTACAACTATACCAACCGTATCGATGCCAAAGCCCTAGGCTGGACAGGCGCACCTAATATCTTACGTGATGCGATTATGGCTGCTCTCAAGGCCGAAGGCACCGGCGTAGGTATCTGGCAGAGCTATATCCTACCTAATATGACTGTGTTCCGGGCCAAAAATGCCTACGGCGGTGGCTGCCCTTGGTCTTGCCCACTGAGCCAGGGCGCCGATAAGTCGGTCGATTACGATCCGACGCATTTCCCTATGGCACAACGGCATTGCGACACCCATTTCGGGATGACTATGCCGCTGCGTGCTCCCAATGGCCCTGAAATAGCCACCTTGGTTGGTGAGGCCTTCCAGAAGGTCTTTGACAACTTGGATGAACTCGACCCTGTGGCTATGGCCGAGCAGAAGAAATAACCGGACCGGCCACGCCCGGGCCAGAGCCATCACAATGGATTCTGGCCCGGCTGTTATCCACCTTCGCTGAGGATAGAACGATGAAATTATCTATGATGTCTTATACCCTGGCTAGATTGCCAGAATTCGCTGTGCGAAAGATGTTCGAGCTGTCAGCTGACCTTAAGCTCGATGGCCTGGATATGGTGACACTATATGAGCAAAAGCCCGCTGATATTAAGAAGATGTCCGAGGACTTTGGCGTACCGCTAGTCGCTTATACTTTCTTTGCCCGCGGGCTGAGCCTCCCAGATGAGCAAAACTGCCAGCAGGGCATTGATGACTGTAAGCGGGGTATTGAGGTCGCGGTCGAGCTCGGCGTCTCAACCGTAATGCTGCCACCATCACCACCCAAAGATTGCCAGGATCGTGATGCCATCCGCAACAATTACCTCGCGGGCATCAAACAGGTGATGCCATTTGCTAAACAAGCCGGCATAACCTTCACTGTCGAAAACTTCCCGGGATTGTATTCGCCCTTTGTGACCTCCAGTGACTTCTTGAGCGCACAAGCGGAAATCCCGGATTTGCGACTGACTTTCGATAACGGCAATGCCGCCAGCGGTGGCGAGGAAGTCGGCGAGTCATTTACCCGGGTGGCTAAATATGTCGAACACGCGCATTTCAAGGACTGGTATATCAGCGAACAGCAGCAAGACGGCTACCGTCTGATGCTCGATGGTAAGTGGTATAAGCCGGCCTTGATTGGCGAGGGCGATATCGACCAGCGCTCAACCGTGCAGGCGATGCACGCCGCCGGTTATGATAAATATATCAATATCGAGTACGAAGGCAATGACTATTCTGGTGAGGAAGCGATGCGCAAAGCCGTGAATTATCTGCGCGGACTTTTTGCCGAATTATAATTTGCAGTGCTAACGGATGCGCTGAAGCTCATAGGCAGCTCGGCGCATCCGCATTGGCATAAAACACTAATCGTTCTCGGCCTGCCACCGCCCGCAGATAAACATAGAGAATACTCAGTGCATTCTTTGCCCGAAGACCGCCCCCCCACGGCTATTGGTATTTTTTCGCTTATGAGTTATGGTATAAATATTACGGTAACGCACGTCCTGGGTCAAGACAGCCCAGTGTTAACAAATATTAGCGAAAGGCAAAAATTATGCCCGAAATACCGATTCCTCAAGGGCTGTGGACTAAACGCTGCCTGCTCGGCACCGATATATTTGCCGAAATCGGCAAAGCCCTGCAGGAATATTGGCCCGAACGCGAAATTATCCTGGT
>CAZUCG010000035.1:0-11894 GCA_964619145.1 uncultured Lentisphaeraceae bacterium
AACGCCAAGGCCGGGAATTCATCCCCCGAACATCTGAGGGCATCGCCGAATTAGAACGCCTGCGGCAAGAACGCGCCGCCAGAGCTGCCCTGAAAGAACGCCAGAAGACCTGGCTGGCTGAAGTCATCACCGCCGGCGCCGGCAGCACGCCGAGCGTGCCGGCTGAGATGGAGCAGTTCGTCAAGCATACTCTGGATTATCTTCTCTGCGGTTTCAACAGCGAAGCCGTGAACATTCTCGCAGATTATCCCCAAGGGAAAAGCCCCCGCGATAGCGCCTTGCGATTCCTCAAAAATCTCTCTCGCTTGCCAGCTGAGGCGGACGAATTTTTGCTGGCTAATGGCATCCACGCCGACTTCCCGCCGGCAGTGCTGCAACAGGCGGAGGAGTTACCTGATTTCGAACAATTGCCCTCGGAACAAGAACATCGCCTGGACTTGACTGCCGAGCTGGCGTTCAGCATCGATGATGCCGAGACCAGAGAAATAGACGACGCGCTCTCAGTTAGCCAAGTCGGCGAAAACTTGCAAGTCGGCATCCATCTGGCCGCGCCATCCTGCTTTGTGGCCAAGGATGATATCCTGGATGCCGTGGCCGTGGAACGACCGCTGTCGTTGTATCTGCCCACCACAGTGGTCACGATGTTCCCAGAACGACTAGGCTGCGACCTAGCCAGCCTGAGCGCCGGAAAACTGCGCCCGGCAATGAGCTTCTTGGTTGAATTCGCACCTGATGGCGAGATGCTGGATTGGAAGATAGCGTTAGCCCAAGTCAAGATTTCCCGTCGCCTGACGTATCACGAAGCAGATGATTTGCTCGAAAATGGCGAGGCTGAAATCGGCCAAGCCTTGCAGGCTTTGCAAAAGCAAGCCGAGTACCTCCGCCAGACCCGTGAAGCTGCCGGCGCAGTCGCCTTGAATCGCCCGGAGCTCAAAATTAACGTGCGTCAGAATAAGATTTCTATCTGCGAGGACAATTTAGCTACACCGAGCCATAACTTGGTGCAGGAATTTATGATCCTGGCCAATAATCTCGCCGCCCGCTATGCCCTGCATCATCAGATTCCCATTATTTACCGGGTCCAGGATATGTCCTCAGAGCCGGTGCATTCTGTCCAACCTTACCACCCGCTTGATTTCGACCGCGAAGTACGTAAAATGAAACGCACCCGCCTCTCCACTTGTCCACAACCGCACTTCGGACTCGGCCTGGACCTATATACTCAAATCAGCTCGCCATTGCGGCGATACGCCGATTTAGTCATCCAACGGCAGCTGACAGCGCATTTATCCGAGCAAGAACTCCCTTATACCCAGGAAGAGTTATTTGCCGTCCTAGGCAATGTCGAAAGCACCACAGCCCAAAATCGCTCTTTGGAGCGTGAAGCCAAGCGTTACTGGGTGCTGGAATATCTGCGTCGGAACGGTATGGATCGGGAATATACCGCGACCATCGTCCGAATGGAAGGCGTGATGGTACTGGCCGAATTAGCGGAATTCTATGAGCGCGGCGTAGTTATGACTAGGGACAGACACTCGCCAGGCGAAAAGCTGAAAGTCCGTCTGCAGGAAGTCAAGCCTCAGCTCGGCCGTCTGGTTATGGCCTTATCGAGGTAAAAATATGTTAAAACTGCTGCTAACTATCTGCCTATTGTTGCCATTTTTCCTACCAGCACAGGAAATCGCGGTACTCTATGGCCGCCAACGCCCCGGCTCGCCAAGACAAAAAGAACTCGACTTGCACGCTCGCAAAATCACCGATTGCCTGCAGGGCTTATCACTAGCGTGGAAAAAACTAGCCGATGACGATGTCAGCCAAGAGCAATTATCGGGCAGCAAAATTCTGTTCTTACCCCACAACCATACCTTGCCAGCAGAAAGCGCCCAGGCTATCACTGCCTTTGTCCAAGGCGGTGGCAAATTGGGCGTGTTCTACAACCAGGACCAGAAATTGCTGTCCTTGCTAGGCATCAGCCGTTGCCGCTATGTCGGCAAAACTGACCTCGGCACCGTCAGTGGCTTACAGTTCAACAGCAACGCCTGGCCAGAGAGCCCGGCCTTCATCGCCCAACGCTCATACAATTTGCTCGAGCCAGTACCGGCGACTGGCGAACAACCCGCGCAGGTACTGGCGACCTTCCGCAACAGCAGCGATGGTCAGGACAGCGGCCGCCTGGGCATCGTGGCCAATCCCAATGGCTTCTATATGTCACACGTCTATCTCGGACAGGATAACGCTGCGGCACAGCAATTCCTGTTGGCTTTCATCGGCCACTGGTTACCAACAATCTGGCAAGGCCTGAGCGAGCAAAGGTTGCAGAAGCCGGTCGATATCGCTGGGCTGCAAAACCTGGCAGAGTTGGCAGACTTCTGCGATAACTCCCCAAATGAAAAGGCCGGTGCGGCCTTGCTTGCAGCGCAGACCTTGCAGCAAAAAGGCCAGGCAGCCTTCCAACAGGAGCAGTATCCGCTGGCTTACAAACTCGCTGGCGAAGCCCGACAGCAGGCGCGATTGGCTTTCGCCTTGGCCAGCCCCTCCCGGGCCGGAGAAATGCGCGGCGTCTGGCTGCATTCACCTTATGGCATCGCCGACTGGGGTTGGGACAAGACCATTAAAGTCCTGGCAGAAAATGGCTTCAATGCCATCTTCCCGAACCTCCTCTGGGCCTATGTCGCAGATTATCCCAGCGAGGTCCTGCCGCATCATCCCAGCCTGGGTGAGGGCAAGGACAAGCGTGATTTTCTCCAGGAATGCCTTGATGCCTGCCGCAAATACAAGGTAGAAATGCACGTCTGGAAGGTGAATTGGTTTATGGGTCACCGTACGCCGCCGGCATTGCGGGAAGAAATGCAGCAGGCCGGTCGGACCCAAGTCACCGCCACTGGCCAACCGACGCTCTTCCTGGCACCGCATCTCGAGGAGAATTTCCGTCTGGAGCTCGCCTCAATGCTGGAAATCGTGCAACGCTATCCCGTGGATGGAATCCATTTCGATTATATCCGCTACCCGGATGGCAGCTGTGACTTCAGCGACAGCGCCAAGACCGCCTTCGAACAGTCCGTTGGCGAGAAAGTAGAACGCTGGCCCCAGGACTGCCAGCAAAATGGCCGCCTGTACCGGGAATTCACCCAATGGCGGCAAGATAATATCACCCGCTTGGTGCAAGAAGTCTCACAGCAAGCTAAAGCCCTGCGCCCGGAAATCAAAATCTCAGCCGCGGTTTACGGCAATTGGGAGAGCGCTCGCTTTTCGATAGCCCAAGACGCCCTGGCTTGGGTAGAAAAAGGCCTGCTGGACTTTATCTGCCCGATGAATTATGAGTCCTCACCAGAAGAATTTGCCTACTACTTGGAGGAACAGATTCGCCTGCTGAAGAACCGCTTGCCGATTTACCCCGGTATCGGCATTAACTTGCTTGAGGACGCCGCGGCCGCGGCCGAGCAAATACAACTGGCCCGGCGGCTCGGCGCGGATGGCTTTGTCTGTTTCCAGCATAGCGTCACCTTTGCCACTCAGTTCCTGCCGGTGCTGAAGGAAGGCATCAGCCGCCGACCCGCGGGCGAATGCCAACCGCATCATTTGGCGCCCTTGCCCACTACATTGCATCCCTCGCGAAATCCACTGCTGCTCGAGTTTTACAGCCTGCAGGAGTCAGTTTTTGCCGAAGTGACACTACCGGAAAACTTGAACTACAACACTATGCGCCTCAGCTTGCTCAGGGACGGCTGGGAAGAAGCCCAAGACTATACTATTACCCCTAACCGAATAAACCGCCAACTCGTCTGCCGGTTGGCGTGTAAACGCGGCGGAGATTATCGCTTGGAAATGCGGGGCGAGGATAAGCAGAATCACCCTATGCTTTTTCGGGGTAAGACCTTCCGTATCTTGACAGTAGAACAAGAAGCCGAACAGTTGCGCCGCGAAGGGCCAGTCGAATTCCCCAGTCAGGACGGCATCAAGGTCGCAATCTGGCAGGACAATGCTTTTGGCGGACAACCCATCCTGGAATATCTGCAACAGGAGCCCTCTTTGTCGGTCGCGCCGTTGTACAACCTCCGACCTGAGACGTTAGCCAACTGTCAAGTGCTGATAATTCCTCAACCCAAAGATAAGGCTTGGCAATTCAAGACTGCGGAAACCCGCAAAGTCTTGAACAATTATGTCAAGCAGGGCGGCGGCCTGCTGGTCACCCACGCGATGTGCGGCATCAGGTCATTCGTCAATGCCGTCCCAGAAGTAGTGAGCCAGGCCATCGATCCGCCTTTGAGCAATAGCCAATGGAAAATCTTGGGTCATCACCCGATTACTTTGGGCTTAGGCGGAAAAATCCACGCCTCATCTTTCCCGTTCCAAGTCTCCCTGCGGCCAGTAAACATCAGTGATATTGTGGCCTGTAGTGACAATAACGAGCCAGTGGTGGTAGCCGGTTCGCTGGCAGAAGGGCGCTACGTAGCCTTCGGTCTCGGACTAGGCCTGGGCAAAGGCAATATCAATGTCCCGCTGAATCCTGAAGAACAAAAATTGCTGCTGAACAGTATCCGCTGGCTGGCAAAATAATAATGCCGAACTTTTTCCGCGAATTATATTGCCTGGCAAATTTGTAAACTTTGCCAAATCAAGAATTCATAATCTGAGCTGCGGGCCAAATGTAATTACTTGTTGATAAAGACTTAATGCCGTTATCAATTATCCTTAGGGTATTATTTTGAGTCAGCTCTGGGCGATACTATGATAATCTAATAACCAGCCGCTTGGCTGGTTTTTCTAACTAACAGACATTATATTACACAGTTCACAGTTGCTAGTTTACGACAAATATTTGAGATAGCGACACAGCGCTATTATTCTTGTCAAATATGTGCGACACAGCGCTATTATTCTTGTCAAATATGTAATGATAATCCATCTTAAGGAACAACAAAATGAGCAATAAATTTTCCTCCCTCCAGCGTTTCCGTAACGCTTTCACTCTAATTGAGCTACTAGTGGTCATCGCTATCATTGCGGTATTAGCCTCGATGCTGCTGCCGGCTTTAAGCAAAGCCCGAGCTAAAGCGATGGAAATAACCTGTTTAAACAATCATCGCCAGCTGGGCACGGCCGCTATGATGTACGTCGGTGATAACGACGACTGGATGGTCAGCTATTACTCAGCCGACACGAGCGGGCGGTCTAATGGTCACAACCGACTAGGCGGCACTCAGGAAAAAGGCCTCCTCGCGCGCTATCTGGGCATCAATGAGTCTGTTTCCCTAGGCGCAGTCAGCAGCAATGGGCTGCGCTCTTCACTCATCTGCCCGGCCTATCAGCCCGCGCCAGAGTTGTACAGCACCGGGAGAGCCTTTGGCTTTGGCGGCAATCAGTATCTCAACAATTACAATACCTACGGCACCCTCGCCCCAAAATATGATGATTATCGAGTCAAATACAGTAAATTCAGTAAGCCCAGCAGCTGCAGTTTGACTGGCGACATCTCTGAATCGCATCCCAGTTCTGGCGCGATCTTCGGCTATAGTACCACACTATTCCACGATTTCCGGCACAGCCAAAAAATTACTTTTTCCTTCTGTGACGGCTCTGCCAGGGCATTAGCTGAGAGTGCTGTGCGACCATTGATTAGCAATAGTATGTGGCGACACGCACTGTGGTGCCATTATAAACCAACTCGCGATTTCTAATTCAGCCGTCGCCGACCGGTTAGTGCTATCAGCCTGACAGTTTACCGGCTCAACAGTAATTTCAAATCCACCGCCGATGCTTTACCTAATTGTAGTCTCGCTGCTTTGGAGTTTCTCGTTTGTCATTATTAAGGCGGGCCTGGCAGGCCTGGACGCCAATGTGATTTCTGCTATCCGGCTGCTGTTCTCGCTGCTGGTCTTCTTGCCGTTTTTACGCTTGCGGGGGCTAGCTAAAAAAGACATCCTGCAGCTCTTAGCGCTGGGGGCAGTGCAATTCGGGGCGATGTATTCGCTCTACACCGCCTGTTTTGCTTACCTGCCGGCTCACGTTATAGCTATGCTGACTACCACCACACCACTAATGGTGGTGTTCTTCAATATGCTGCTGGACGGCAAAAATGTCCCGGCATTTTGGCTGGCGGCCGTCTTGGCTGTAATCGCTGGGTTGGTCTTGCGTTTCAATGGCGGATATGTTGATTTAGACTGGCGCGGCGTGTTACTGTTACAGTTGTCTAACGCCGCCTTTGCTATCGGGCAACTATGGTACAAGCGCTTTGCGGCCGCCCAGAAAGACTGGCACGACGTCGGCTCTTTCGCGTTAATCTATGCCGGCGGCGCGGCCGCGTGCGTATTCGTAGCCGGTTTCAGCGCAAATTGGTCTGACCTGACTGGCATCTCGACACAGCAATGGTGGTTGCTGGCGTACTTGGGAATTGTCGCCTCAGGGCTTTGCTTCTTTATGTGGAACCGCGGAGCGACGAAGGTCAACCCCGGTATGCTGGGATTGATGAATAATCTCAAAATCCCGCTGGGTATGCTGGCGCCGGTATTGCTGTTACAAGAATCGTGTAATTTCTTCGCCCTAGCAGTGAGTATGCTGCTGTTTATGAGCGCAATCTACCTCTGCCGAGATAAAACAAAAAAGCATTGTCCGAAAAATGGTTGAATAATAATAATTTCGGAAATTATGCTCGGTGTCAGGATTATGAGCTATTCCGGTTCGTAGCAGCGCGAAATCATCATTTATGGCTGCCCACTCTTTGCGAGCAGTTCAATGAAGCACAAGAACTCGGGCTCTCACTCTAGAACAATTTTTTCGAGTTGGATATCATCCAGGAGCAAAGAACTGTGGGGGGCTTCCGGGTCGATACGAGCGTTGATTTTCAGCCACCCGAGGTGGCGTTTCGGCAACGAGAAATAAATTCGCGCCTGTTGCCAGCCAGGTTTTCCCATTTCCGAACACTCTATTCTGGCGTTTTCTAAGCTGATATCCTTCGAAGTCAATTCCGGCGATTCACTGATTCGGGCCTCTAATTTACCCTGGCTCAATTCCATATCATTTAAGCAAACCGCGAAGCGCAGCGAAGCCAATTTGTTCTCAGACTTGAAATTAATTTTACAGAGCCAATCGCCTGGCTCCAGGCGGACTTTAGCGCTGATCAGGTCCTGGCTTTTCAGGTACCATTTTTGCTGTTCCATTTGCAAGCGCAGTGCTGGTTGAGTCAGGCCATAATCGTCGGTTTCCACTTCATAATATTCAGGTCTAAAGCGCATAAACATAGAAGAGATGACTTGTTTGCCTTCAACAAAATGCCAGTTCCGGGGATATGGTTTTTGCACCGCCCATTCCGGATAACGCGGTTTGCCGAGACCATCTTTGGGGATAACCAAATCAGAATAGGGTAGCCATTGGGAAAAATCGCCATTTAGCAAGGCCGGACTGGCGGCCTGCCAGAGCAGATTTTGGATTTTAGCCACTTGTTCTTTTTCGGAAAACTGTTCTGGCAGATCAAGTAAAGCGGAGGCCATAAATATATCTTGCAAGCCGCATTTTCGCCGCCCGCCTAATAATCCGGTATAAGCGGCGTCAAGTGCCAGTTCTTGCCAATATTTTTCGCCGGTAATTTTGGCATATTTGACCATCACTGGGTAAAACAAAGCACCTCTGCCATAAAGATAATCGGTTGCAATTGTGGGCAAAGCCTGTTCGGCGGGCAGCCCCGGCCAATTGGTCTCTATTTGAGGCCGGTAGGTCATTTCCAGGTTCATTATATTGGGGAGCTGCTCTTTGAGCACTTTCAGGATAAATGGGTCTTGGGTAAATTCATACATTAACTCCATCCCCAACAGCCCATACCAGCAATGAAACGGGACCAGGCCTGAATAACTGGTATAAAACAACGATCCCTGCCGAGGATAGTCGCTGCGCTGCATCCGCATTTCAGCTTCCGTGGGTGGAACCGCAAATTTATCAATTTGATATTGCAGTTGTTGGCGAAAGCGTTCGACAAAAGTCGGGTCATTAAAGACCCCATAACAATTGGCCAGGGTTAAAAGATAGAAGCCAAAATTTCTTCCTGTGGCAATACTGCTGCTGTCCAGAGGCATATTTTTAATAGCTTCGGCGACCCGCCAAGCGACTTCTCGGCTGCGTAAATTGCCGGTAAGTAAGTAATCACTACAGATGCCCTGCACCCAGGCATGCCCGAAACCGACGCCACCAATCACGTGATTAGCACTATGAGTGATCGGTAGAAAGTGATTCTGGTTGGTATCGATATCACGATAATGTCGGGCCGCAGCACAAGCGCTGACAAAAATTTCTGCCGATCCTGCTCGCAGCGCCCGATGGAAGAGCGAATAATCTTCATACGATTCCAGGTTCGCCCATCCGCCGTCACCAAAATGGTCTCCATAATCAAACAACCCATATTGGAAGTTAGCGGCAATGGAATCAGGATGGCAGCGTTGTAATGCGGCATCGGTGTTCATAATTTGCTCAAACAGGGGGAATTTTTCGTTATCCTGCGCTGCTAGGGCGATCATAATTCCCGACTGAGAAAAGTCTTCCGGGGACGGTAAGACGACAGCGGGCTCAGCAAAATATTGCGGCGAATTCTCCGGGGCGAATTCCAGCCGGAATTCTCGTGACGCGGATAATCCTCTCCATAAGCTCAGAGATTTGACTGGTTCCGCCGGCCAGAAATAACCTCGCACCAGGCGGCCTTGTTTTTGCGCACTGAGCATAGCGGGATAATACTTAGCGGCATTGAGCAGCTGTACTCGGAAGTCGCCGCTACTGAGATATACTGGTTGGATTGTTTCAGCAGCAGCTATGCTTTCATTGCCGGCAAATTGCTTGAGGCTGAAACTCTTTTGTTGGCTATCGCCCAAAAGCAATATTTTGCCTTCCGCAGCGGCAGGGAATTCTCCTAAGGGTCCACGGAGTTGGCGTTCTGGGCCGGATAACTCGGTCTGCCAATATAATTCTCGCAGCAAAAAATCTTGTTTCAAGGAGTTATTACTGATATTCAGTTCCAAGTTGAAAGCATTTCCGTGATTTCGGTAATAGAGTCTGACGCTATAGCGGCCTAAAGAACTGCCTTTGTCATTTAGCATTGTTCCGGAGCGTGTTATCACGGCTGAGATGGGGCCGTTCCGTTCTATGGCGACTTGTCCATTATTTGCTGTATAGAGATTACCGGCGAGGTCTTTGCCCTGCAAGGCTCCGGGGCCCAAAAGCTCCCGGCCATCTTCTGTACACACTTTTTCCCACAAATTTGGACTATCTGGCTTGACATACATCAGCAAGTTTGTTCCCAGGCGTACTGTGATCAGGTTATTTTCTACCTTGGCTAAGGCAGGCAGCCTCTCGCTTGGTCCCGGTGAATAGGTCAGGGTAAACTCTTGCGTTTCTTCCGCTTGGGCATCACTGTTGAATTCCGCTAAGACCGTCTGTAGTGACTTGCCGTCCGGCCAAACCGATAAGGGAGTAAATTGGCAGGGAAGGCTTTGCCCATTTCTTTTTAACTCAAAACGGGTATTACTGCCAGCTGCTCCCGGCGCAAAGGGCATCACAGCCTGCAAAGGCAAATTTTTGCCGCTGTGTTTGGCGGTTAAAACAAAAGTCGCGTCGGCCTTTCGCTTGGCGGGGGCCAGATGGCTCAGATCAATAAATGGCACTGTCGCTGATTCTGGTTCAGCTGCAAGTACCGGTTCCAGCAGGTTATCATTCTGGTAATCATTGCCGGTCCCCCAATAGACGGCGTCTAGCCAGACCTTACAACCATCAAGCGGTTTGAGCTTAATTCGCAGCGGTCCGAAGATATTGCCGTGTCGGCGTGTACTACCGAATGGTTTGTTGACGACAAGCCGGTATTGGGTCCATTGGGGACTGAGTTGGAAAATTTGGTTGCGAGTTATCAGGTCTTCCTGGTTGGTATAAACCGAACAGCTCAGGGCGCACTTCCCTTCGGGGCGGTCGGTTTTCAGATAAACTGACAGGATGTGTTTTTCATTGGTCCTACCGTCATTTTCATAACTGAGCAGTAATTCACTAGTGCCGCAAAGCGATTTTTCACCATCAAAGGATGCAGTCAGATCAATTTGCCAATCGCTATTATCGACCAGTGGCACGTCCCGCATACGATTCCAGATTAAAATATCGTGGATGCTTTTGCCATACTCGAAGCTGCTGTTGGGAAGCAAATTTTCCTGTGCCGTTAGATTCATAAAAGTGACTGGCAGCACGAATGCCAGCCAGGTCCGAAACAATGAGCGCATTATTTTATCTCCTGATTTTGACGAAAGAACGGTAAAGAGGCTGGATCAAAGGCAGGGCGGGCGCAAGCGACCGCCAACAGAAGGGCAGATGTGCCGATATCGTTTCAGTTCTTTCCGGCTTAGTTTTTCTCGTAATCGCTGAATCTGTTTGATTTCTTTTTTTTGTTTTTGGTTCAGTTTTTGCTTTAGGGTATTATGATAGCATTTATAAAAGCGCAGTCGTTCGCTTCGACTGAAGAAAAAAGGCGCGGCGATATCCATCGTAGCCAAATCGAAGAAAGGATAAAGCCATTGATAGCGCCGCCGATGTGCGGATGGATCGATTACCTGCAAGACGAAGTTTTTTTCGTTTGCCTCGATGAGTAAATTCCGCCAATGGAACTCCGTATTGAGGAAGCCATCGGCGTTCATTTTTTGGGTAAAAAGGGCCAGTGAATCAATTAACTGGTGACGTCTTTTGGGGCTGAGTTGTCGCAATTGTCCGGCAACGAATGCATCAAAGGGCACCGCGTTGGGGACCTCTTCAACAAGCAGTAATGACTCAGTTAAAAAGCCAAAACGACGCTTTTGGGCAAAAATAACTACTCGCGGAGCCAAATTCTTTTTTTGCAGCCGGGCCAGGTTTTCGAATTCGACTTGAGCTCGACTTCTTCCCAGCAATCCTCCGCGCCAGCAGATTCGCAATCGATCCCGCCAACGCGGGTAGCAGTACGTCTTGGCATAGCATTTAGGCAAAGCTTCGGGCAGTTTCAGGAGCTGGGTTTTAGTAGTGCGACTTTGGGCTGCGGTTCGAATCGCGAAATGCAGCCAATCCTGACTGTCAGGAAATTGTCGGTCAGAAAGGAAGGCGCGGAATTCAGCGGCAATAAAATAATATTTCAGCATCTTTAAGCGTTGTTTTCAGTTTAAGCAACAGGAGAAGAGTAACAGGATAAATTTAATCTGCTTTAGAGCAAAGGCAAAGCGAACCAGAGATTTCTCTTTACTGCACTTTTGTTTGGAACTGGCGGGCTTTTTTCAGAGCAAGAATAGCGCACTTATTTTGCCCGGCGGCCTCTTCCGCTAAAAAACATAGTTCTGGCTGGCGCATTCAAAAATTGACTTCGGGGGTATATTATTAAAAAGCCGCAAATTGCCAATTTTGTCTTGTGATGCTTATTGCTGACCTTGATTTACTCAATTTAAGTTGCCCTGATATAGCTTTTAATGAGCCCAGTAATCTGTTATGGTTTTAGGCTTTTACCTTAAACGCCGAAATATTTTCCGCTGCAAAGCTCAGGTTCCGATATTGTTATGACAAACCCTCCACTGACGATTGATTTTATCCGTGCCGATGGCAGCCAAGGCCAATTACACTGTAATAAAATACTCCGAGAATTGCCAGGCCGGCGAGTTGTTTACGACAGCAATTACCAAGATAAGCCGGTAATCACAAAAGTCTTTAGCGATTTTTTCGCCTGGTATCGTTGCCGACGCGAACGACTGGGATTAGAAAAATTGGCCGCCCGTGGCATCCCTTGTCCAAAAGTGATTTGTAGCGGCAAAACTAAAGATGGCAATTATTGCCTGGTAATTGAAAAGATCATTTCAGCCCAAAGCCTGGAGAGTTTACTGTATCAAGAGATACTCCAGGCAGATAGTTTAGAGTTGATA
>CAZUCG010000036.1:0-4080 GCA_964619145.1 uncultured Lentisphaeraceae bacterium
GTCGGTGCATTTTTAGTCTAAATAACTCTGAAAAATTATTATGAAATTACCGGAATTTGGTGTAAATCGTCCTGTCGCTACTGCGATGCTTTTTTTAGCGGTGTTGACTCTGGGTATTATCTGTTTCAGTAAGCTTGGTGTAGATTTGACGCCTGAGATTGAACCGACCCGAGTTACGGTGATGACGTCTTGGGAGGGTGCTTCTTGTGAGGATGTGGAGAACAAGGTCACCAGGGTGTTGGAGAAACGCTTGGGCTCGGTTTCGAATCTTGATGAGATTCGTTCCACTACTTCGGAAGGTCGTTCAGTTATCTCTTGCCAATTTGTCTGGGGGACCAATATTGATGAGGCCTCTAATGACATCCGCTCTAAGGTCGATACCGCCAAGCGCAGTTTGCCGGATGACGTGAACGACCCGGTGATTTATAAATTCGACACTGCGGATATGCCGATTATGCTGATTGGCGTGACGGCCAAGGAGAGCATTGAGAAGCTGTACGAGATTATAGACGACGAGGTCTTTCAGCCCTTACAGCGTTTGGAGGGCGTCGGCTCGGTTGACGCCTTTGGTGGTTTGAAACGGCAGATCAATGTGACTTTGTCGCGTGAGCGACTGGCGGGCTATGGCCTGACCTTGAGCGATATCGAAAACGCTATTGCTAACGAAAACAAGACCTTGCCAGCCGGCAATTTGAAAATCGGCATCATTGAGTACACTATTCGGGTGTTAGGAGAATATGTCGACCCTGATCAAATCCGGGAAATCCCGCTATTGCAGAAGGACGGGGCCATCGTCCGGCTAAAGGACGTCGCGGTAATCAGCGACTATTTTAAGGAAATCACCCAATTTGTCGAGACAATGGGCCGTGATGGGATGATAATGATAGTGCAGAAACGCACGGGTGCCAATACCGTGGCCGTCTGCGAAATGGTCCGCAATGAGCTGACTCGGCTGGAGAAAGTAATCCCGCGGGATATCAAGTTTTTTATTGTCAACGACTCCAGCACTTTTATCACCCAATCGATAGACAATGTCAAACGCTCGGTCTATTGGGGCGGTTTGTTCGTGGTTCTGGTGTCCTTTTTCTTCCTGCGGAATGTCCGAACCTCGCTGGTTATTGTTTTAACTATCCCATTTTCGCTGATCTTTGCCTTCTGTTTTATGTATTTTATGGACTGGACCATCAATATGATCAGCCTTTCTGCCTTGGCTATCGCCATCGGTATGGTGGTCGATAATGCTATTGTGGTCTTGGAAAATATTATTAGCCAGGTAAATCGCGGAGTAAAAGTCCGCGAGGCCGCGATGTTCGCGGCCTCGGAGGTCGGGCTGTCGCTGGTCGCTTCCACTGCGACTACCATCTGTGTGTTCCTGCCGCTGGTGTTTGTGGAGGGCGCAGCCGGCATTATGTTTAAGCAATTGGGCGGATTGGTGACTGCTACGCTGCTGGCCAGCCTGGTCTGCGCCTTGACCCTGACGCCAATGTTGAGTTCGAAACTCTTGCGGACAATCCCGCGCACTAAGAAGGAAAAAGAAGCGGCCGGCAAAAATATTACCTTGCGGAAACGTTTTTATGCCTGGAGCGAGAAATATTTTCTGGCCTTTGAGACGATGTACGGCAATCTTCTCGGCCTGTGCTTACGCCATCGCAGTATAATCATCGTATTGGCGGCGATGGTGGTGGGGTCGTCCATTTTGGTCATCCCCTTCGTGGGCACGGAGTTTACCCCCGACCAGGATACTGGTGAAATGGATATCCGTTTTCAGTTGCCGGTCTCCACTCGGGCAGAATTGACTGCTGAGACCAGCCGACGCATCGTGGAAGTCCTTGCTCGCAAAGAACAAGAGCTGCTGGCCCAGAAAGGCCAGGCTGTTGCAGCAGATGCGAATGGCGTTCCCCGGACGAGTGCAGTGCGCTTTACCAACTGGCGGGCCGGTCGTGCCTCTGGTGGTTGGGGCGGTCGCGGCTCGCATATCGGCCGGGTGAATGTGAAGCTGTTGCCATTGGAAGAGCGCCCGTATGGTGTGGCCGAATTCGGCAACGCAGTTTTAACTGAGCTGAGGACCTGGCCTGAGCTGGACCGGGTATTCTTGAGTACTTCCAATCGTTTGATGACGATGATTATGGGTGGCAGCAACGAGAAGCCCATCGTGGTCAAAGTTTTGGGCTATGACTTGAAAACCACCTTGGCGCTGGCTAATCAGATCAAAGAGTTGGCGATGGATATCCCCGGTTGTGTCGACCCCAATATCACTTTTGATAATGGCAATCGCGAGATTGTCATCAACATCAACCGCGACGCGGCGGCTGTCCTGGGGGTCAATGTCAACAACATCGTCTCGTCGATTCGGACCTTGTTCTACGGCAATGAGGCCAGTCAATTCCGCGAAGGTGACGATGAATACGAGATTTTCGTCCAACTGGGAGAAATAGAGCGTCGGACTATCAGTGACCTGTTGAACAGTGAAATCACGGTTAACGGCAATCGCGTCCGCCTCGATTCGTTTGCCAGCATCACTGAGGAGCTCGGGCCGGTCAGCATCAACCGCACTGGTCAGGAGCGCGTGGTCTATCTTAATCTTGATGTGTATGAGCGCTCTCTGGGCGAGGTCGGCGTTGATTTAAAAAAAGCGATAGCGGAGAATGTTATCTTGCCGCCTGGTGTGGCCATCGACTATGATGGCCAAATCAAGGAGCAGGGCAAGGCTTTCGGCGATTTGACTCTGATGTTGATTCTCGGGGTGTTGTTGGTTTATATGGTAATGGCAGCGCAGTTCGAATCTTATCTGGCGCCGTTTATTGTTATGTTCTCCATCCCATTCGCATTCTCTGGAGCGATCTTCGCCTTGTCATTAACCGGCAAGACGTTGAATATTATGTCCTTTATCGGACTGATTATGCTGGTTGGCACAGTAGTCAACAACGCGATTGTGCTGATTGATTATATCAATATCCTGCTGGCCCGCGGTACGCCTGTTTTCGAGGCCATTCAGATGGCTGGTCGGCAGCGGCTGCGCCCGGTGCTGATGACGACCCTGACCACGATTTTCGGGATGTTGCCGATGGCGATGTCTGGCAGCACTGGCTCGGAGCTATGGTCACCGCTCAGCGTCGCAATCATTGGCGGCTTGACGATTTCTACGTTGGTCACGCTGGTCTTTATCCCCATCCTCTATAGCCTGGTGGCCAAGAGTAAAATCCGAATTGCCTGAAATCCTGGAGGAAATTACGATGTTTAAAATGCTGATCTTAGTCTATAATATTTCCATCCAGGAAGAGGTGCTTGAACTCCTGGAATCCCACGGCGTGACTTGTTACACCAAATGGCCTCGGTTAGTCGGGCGCGGAACTAAAACCGGCCCTAGGCTTGACAACAATGTCTGGCCCGGTGCCAATGCCGCCATTATGACTGTGACGGACGCCGAGCAGGCCGAGAAGTTGATGCAGGTTATCCAGGAATTCCGGGATGACATTGGTGACCACGAAGGCATCAAGGCTTTCCAATTGCCGGTGGAAAAAATGACTGGTGAGATTTGAGGCCTCTATTCGCTTATTCGGCGCTGGCATTTTTCTGGGCGGCTTTGATGATACCGAAGGTCAAGGTGGCGACGCAGAGTCCGAGGGCTACGAACAGCCATAAACGTGCCTGACCACTGGGTTCCTCGACATTATTGCTGAGGGGTATTGTTGTGCCTCCTTGCCAGGACAGTATTGTGGCCGCGATGGGTTTGCTCTTTAGCCGTGCCTGGCGGATGATTTCAACATTATCGTAGCGCGGTTCTTTTTCGCCGGGCTGGGCGGTAATGCGGTAGGGCAGTCCATCCGGGTCGGCAAAAAAGAGCAACTGATAGGCGGGTAGGATTGTGCTGATACTCTGGTAATTCAGGGCTGGGTTATCCCCATCGGCGAAGTATATTTTCAGCTCACCGGCATTCACGGCCGAGAAACGGATTTCCAAGCTGTCTTTCTTTTGTCCGGGCAAGTCCAGCGCCCAGATTCGCTCTTGGGTCAAGTCAACTTCTGCACCATCTAGCACTTGGCAGACGCGTGCCAGGCGGCTGAAGTTCTTCTCTTGGCA
>CAZUCG010000036.1:4090-11852 GCA_964619145.1 uncultured Lentisphaeraceae bacterium
CGCCGCAGACCGGATAGCATTGCGGTTTGATACTGACTGCAGTCTCTTTTTTCTGCTTGTCGCAGAGAACCCGTAAATCTAGGCTTTCCGGATAGAGCCAACAAGGTTGCGCTGCCGACTCATAAGAGAATTTGTGCCAGAACCTCACTGCGTCAATTTTGAACGGCTGCGCCTGTACTTGCAGTTTCTCGCTGCTTGCCGTAAGCCCGCCAGCACCCCAGGAATTCTGCACCGAGCGCAATTCCGCCTGGCGTGCTAGAGTCGCCCGAGAGACCTGGAGCTTGAATTTTCGGAATTTGCCGCTATTGAATTGCAGGTCGATATTTTTCAAGCTGAGTGTGCGGCTGCTCTCGAAGATCAGTCCGTCCTGCAGCAATACCTGCCAGCTCTCGCCATCCCAGCCCCAGATATGCACCTGCTGTTCAAAATTCTTAAGGCTGGTCTGGATGCTTAATCCGTTGGGCTGTTGGGCTTTATCTTCTAGTAAAAAATGCATTTCCAAGCTGCCCTCGGCAGTTTCTGTTACCAGGATAGCTTGGCTGGGGCAAGCATTCAGGCCATAAGCGATCTGGCTATTGTGGCGCTGTTCCCGCAGCCAAGGGACTGTCTGGCCGGTGTTGGTTAAAAGCCTTAACGCCTCTGGCCGGCCACCGAGATTGATAAGCGCCTCGATCGGTATTTCCAGAGCGGCCAACGACGGCTGTTGGAGTGCGATATCGAGGAGATATTCAGCATTAGCGGCGCTGAGCAAAATCGGCAACAGACAGAATAAAGACAACAACCTGGTAATGCGCATAGGTGTTCTCCTGGATGCATAACAGCCGATGTGGTTGGTTAGCGGCGATAATTGAAAAGCAGTACGGCCAGGAGCATCAAGATTGCTGCAGCTACTCGGCGTAGAATGATTTGCCAGCTGACCTTCTCCTCAAGGTAAGTAAAGCCGGCCTTGGCCAAGAAGTATCCAGCTAAGATGGCCCATAGCCCGCGGGTGCTTTGGACGATATTGCCATTGACAGTGCCGATTAAGGCGAAACAGGCGAACAAGAAGACGATGCCTATAATCCAGGCCAGGGCAAATGGCGCCGTGTGTAGCCAGACTATTCGTGGTTGTCGGCGTACTGCCGGCAGGATGACTAGCCCGCAAATACCGCTCAAAGTATATGATAGGCTGGTGCAAAGCAATGCCTGCAAAGCTAGCCCTTCGATACCAAGAGTAGCGATGACTTCCATTTGTCGTTTGATACAGGTGTCAGAAAGTGAATAACCGGTGCAGGCTAGGATGACCAAAAAAAGACTGCTAAGGGGGATTTTACGCCCGGCCTTGTTCAGCATAACAGCTGAGGTCAGGGTGCAGAAGATGGCAATGATTTGCAGCCAGCCATATTGCTCGCTGCGGAAAACCACGGCATTCAGAAACGCTAGAATCACCAGCTTCAGCCCCAGCAATGGCACTAAACGTGAGGAATCTACTTCTCGTTGGGCTAAGAACAAGAAAGTCTGCCCAATAAGATAAAAGATCACCCCAGCGACAGTAATTGGCAACCACAGAGAGATAGTTTGCCAGAGATGCGCTTGCCAAAAGAATGGCAATGCGGCTAATGCGATGGCTCCCATAATGATATGGGCTCGGGCCAACAAACCCATTGAGCCCATCTCAGGATGTAAACGGATGGCTCTGCTGGAACTGAAAAAGCCCAAGGCCATAAACATTGCTGCTGCCAGGCCACAACTAATGCCGATGATTGACATAATGTAAAAATTCAGGTGTTAAGACGGCCGGCTCTCGCGAGCTAGGAAGTCTGCTCAGCCGAATAGCTCCTTCTCACCAAGAATTTCTACTTCGGCAGCCTTCAGGGCGGCAATCGCGCGTCCGCCTTCGCTGAAGCGGAAGACCATCAATGGACGCTCGCTTTTAGGCTCAGCAATGGCGTACATATATTCGACATTGATGTTGGCCGCGTTCAATGCCCCTAGGACTTTGGCCAGCCCACCAGGTTGGTTGTCGACAGCTACCACGGTGACATTATTGATGCGGCAGACAAATTTGCCTTCTCGCAAGCACTTCTCTGCGGCCTCGACATCGTCAACTATCAGCCGTAGAATCCCAAAGTCATGCGTATCGGCTACCGAGAGCGCCCGGATATTGACATCTGCGGCACCAAGGAGGTGGGTGACCTTGGCCAAACGACCGACCTTGTTTTCCAAAAACACCGACAATTGCCGTACTTTCATAATTTCCTCCTGTGATAATCGGAAGCATCCGGTTATTTGCTGTTAGTTCTTGTTGCGTAAGTCCAGAACGCGTTTGGCTTTGCCGGTGCTGCGCTCGATAGTCCCGGGCTCAACGAGGGTAATCTTGGCACTCAAGCCAATCAGCTGTTTGATTTTTGAGGATATTTCATTGCGCAGGGACTCGAGTACCCGCACTTCATCAGAAAAGACTAACGAATTGACCTCTACTTGGACTTCCAAATCATCCAGTGCCTTGTCGCGGGTGATCACGAGTTGGTAATACGGCTCGGTGCCCTTGATACTTAGCAGGACGCTTTCTACCTGTGAGGGGAAGAGATTGACGCCACGGATAATCAGCATATCATCGCTGCGCCGGCGCACTCTGTCCATTCGCACCATCGTTCGGCCACAGTCGCATTTGTCGAAATACAACCGTGAGAGGTCACGAGTGCGATAACGAATCAGCGGCATACCGGTCTTGCTGATGGTGGTAAAAACCAGCTCGCCTTCTTCGCCGGGGTTTTTGACTTCGCCGCTGTCGGGGTCGATTATTTCCGGGTAGAAGTGGTCCTCGAAGATATGTAAGCCGCAACGCGCCTCACAGTCAGAAGAGACACCCGGGCCGATAATTTCTGACAACCCGAAGATGTCGTGGGCCCGCACGCCGCTGCCTTGTTCAATGCGTATGCGCATTTCCTCACTCCAGGGCTCAGCCCCGTAAAAACCGACTCGTAATTTGGCTTGCCGTAAGTTAAAGCCGGTTTTTTCAGCTTCCTCCATAATATGGATAAAGAATGACGGCGTGCAGCAGATGCCGGTGACATTGAAGTCCTTGATCAGCAGCAGTTGTTTTTCGGTGGCTCCGCCGCCCATTGGGATGACGGAACAGCCCAAGCGCTCAGCCCCGCCGTGCGCGCCGAGTCCACCGGTAAAGAGTCCATATCCGTATGAGACCAACAGGATATCGTTGTCAGTGATGCCGCCCATCAGCAAGACCCGGCAGACGGTTTCCGACCAGACCTCCAAGTCATTGCGAGTATAACAGACCACGGTGGGCTTCCCGGTTGTGCCACTCGAGGCGTGGATACGGACGATGTCTTGCATTGGCACGGAGATCAAGCCGAAGGGGTAATAATCACGCAAGTCGGATTTGTTAGTGAAGGGGAATTTGCTCAGGTCTTTCAGTGATTGTAAATCTGTTGGTTTGACGCCAGCACGCTTAAAGGATTGCTGATAAAAAGGCACATTCTGATAAACACGATTCAAGGTTTCACGTAAGCGCTCTAATTGCAGGCTTTCCAAGGCCCTGCGGTCGACATAGTCTTTCAAATGGAGATCGGCAATCATATCCACTGCTTCCTGTATGTTATTGTGTCTGTAAAGCTACTTCCGGCCGAGGTGATAAAACTCCCGGACACTGGAGTTAATTTAATCGCCGTGAATTATTTTACAATCCCACACGGCAAGTTCAGGTCATTTACTCGATTTAGCAAAAAGAACTTGTTTCCTCATAATCCTGTGGTACAGTAAGAAAAATTTTGCAATCGGCACCGCTTGGGAAGATTTTTCCGGGTGGCAGGCTGATTACAGCCCCCTATCCAACAACGAACTAATCACCCAAAATTGCTAGAGACTAAATGCGCGGCCTGATCCTTGCTATCGAAAAATTTGCGGTCCACGACGGGCCTGGTATCCGGACAGTAGTTTTTTTAAAAGGCTGTTCCTTGCGTTGCCTGTGGTGCCACAATCCCGAGTCACAAAGCCATCAGTCGGAGATACTATTTTCGCCGGAGAAATGCATCGGCTGTGGTTGGTGTTATCGCATCTGCCCAGAGAACTGTCATCTTCTTGGAGAGGAACATCGCTTTGACCGCACCAGCTGCCGGCAATGTGGACTCTGCACTCGTGAATGCTATACCGGCGCCTTGGAGGTCGCCGGGGAAGAGCGCACCGTCGAGGAAGTGCTGGCTGAAGTTATGCAGGATAAGGTCTTCTATGATCATTCCGGCGGTGGCCTGACTCTCTCCGGCGGTGAGCCAATGGACCAGTTTCCCTTTGCCTTGGCCTTGTTGACGGCTGCCCGTGCCGAAGGCTTGACTACCTGCCTAGAGACTTGCGGACAGGCACCGTACTCGCACTTCCAGCAACTTTTGCCCCTGGTCGATTTGTTTCTCTACGACTACAAGGCGACTTCGTCAGGCCGACATCGGGAGTTTACTGGCGTAGGCAACGAGTTGATAATTGAAAATCTCACCCGACTCTCCGGGGCTGGTGCAAAAATCATCTTACGCTGTCCATTGGTGCCTGGTTTTAATGATGACGCCGAGCACTTGGCGGGCATTGCTCATTTAGCTAATACCTTAAATATCTTGCAGATTGATATTGAGCCGTATCATCCCTTAGGGATCGGCAAATGCCAGAGATTGGGACGCGACTATCCCTTGCCGTTGACTGAATTTACGCCCGAAGAGAGCATTGCCCAATGGCTGGCCATGGTGCAGAGTCAAACTACGGTGCCGGTCAAGAGGAGTTGAGACGCGGTATTCTTAGGCTGGCTGGCTTTGTTTAGATTATGGTTCACCCAGCCGGTTAGATAAAGCAAACCAGGAGCGCGCGATGAAAATTATGCTGATGACCGATTTGGAAGGTGTGGCTGGTGTCCTTAATGCGGTCGATTGGATCCACCCAGAGAGTCGTTATTATGACCAAGGCAAAAGGTTGTTGACAGCAGAAGTCAATGCCGTCGTCGATGGCTTCGCGGCTGCCGGTGCCGACGAAATCGTAGTCGTTGACGGTCACGGGCCTGGTGCCATCAACCCTGAACTGCTTGATCAGCGCGCGTTGTTGAGCCGTGGTGCGCCCCGGCCGACCTGGCCTTTTGGCTTGGATAAAAGCTTCGCTGCTTACTCCATCGTTGGTCAGCACGCCAAATCCCGCACTCCATTCTCACATCTGACCCATACTGGCTCGTTCGCTTGCTTGAGTATGGCTGTCAATGGTTACGAAATAGGCGAATATGGCCAAATGACCCTCTGCGCTCGTGAATTGGCAGTGCCGACTATCTTTGCTGCTGGCGAAGAGGCATTCACTCGTGAGGCAGAAGAACTCACTCCCGGCGTGGTTACCGTGGCCGTAAAAAAAGGCGTAATCGACGATGTCTTCGATGAATATGATGCGTATAGCTATGAGCGGGCCAAGGCTAGCGCTATCCATTTGGCACCAATTCGCGCTCGGGAACTGCTGCGTGAGGGAGCATTTAAGGCGATGCAGAAATTCTTGTCCGAGCCGTCGTCTTTCCGTTATAAAGACTTTATGCCGCCTTATAACCTAGTGATCAAGATGCGTGCGGCTCAAGGCCGGCCACCGCGAATTATCAGCAAAACGCACCCCAGCAGCTTTATCGACTTGATGAATGCAGAAAACTAAACGCGGGTCGCAGCGGGAGAGCTTTTGCCAGCCAGCAGCGGACAGAGAGATTATTATTCTACTATCCGCTCCCAGATCGATATGGTCTGGCGTAGCCGGTCGCTGAAAAACGTAGCCTTGGTAATATCGGCTTCGCGGGTGATTCGATAGCAAGTGCGCAATTCGCGGTCTTGCTGGTAGGCGGCGGCAGTTATCACCGCGAGGTTATTTTCCGTGAAGTTGAAGGCGTTCCTGATTTTGCCCAGCAACTCGATCTCGAGGCTGTCTTCCAGGGGCGTGCCATTTTTTTCCCATTGTTCACGCGCGTCCAAGACCTCTGCCAGGTCGTTGTCACTTAAGTCCAGAGTGCGTTTGATGAGGTCATTGCTGGCCGAATAAAATGATGGTCGGCCGGTGCTGGCGCCTCGACCGCCAATGGCTTGAAAAGACAAACCCGGCGGCGGGATGATGGCGATCTCTCCATTGATGACATTACGCCAATTCGGCAGCCAGTAAATCTCGCCTCTGAACTCCATTTTGCCATTTCTGGGCAGTGTCGGGAAGCCCTCGGACTGGTATTCATCGCGTTCCATACCATTCAGTGCGCGCAGGTCATTGGTATCAATGTAGTCATTGATGACATCGATGAAGATGTCAATCTCATTGCGCAAATCCACCTCGTCTATCGAGACGTTATTTTTCAACGATTCTGGCTCGCTGATCTTGAAGCCTTCTTCGCCAGATGACAAGTAGGTCAGAACCAGGCCATCGTCAAAAGAATGTGGCCTGCGGTCCAGCATCCAGGGAGCGAAGTCTTTCGAGGCGCGCAAGTTGTCTTCCTCGGTTTGCCCCAGCCGACGGTTGCTAAATAGCCTGCGGTCAGTCAGGTGCATCCAGAATGTCGAGTCAGCTGCGGATTCGGCCTGATAGCGCAGACGAGACTTGTAGGTGACTACCATCGCTTCTTTGGCGATGACTTCGGTAATCAGCATCAGGTGGGCAATCAGTAGCATACTGGCCGCCAGTACTCCCAGGACCATAATCAGCGCTACGCCGGATTCGTGATTGTCAGGATGGGAATAGTTCATCGTTTGTCATCCGAGAGAGGCTCCCACTTGCCAAAGCGCTCGCGGTAGCTATTGCCCATAGTACGGCGCAGCCAGGATTCGCTGCGGCCGTCCTGCCAATTAATAGTCAGCATCACTGCCAAGGGTGCGTCTTTGCGCTCTGAGTCTTCCGTTTCCCATTCGTCGAGCCAGAGCAGGCGTTGTTCCCAATCGGCATCATTGTCGGCCGACCAATCGGCATAGCGGAAGTGGATGCTGGAGACGTCTTCTGCCAATAATGCGGTTTTTTTGCGCTCGCCGACCTCGTCCCAGTTCAAGAATGGGCGGTCACTGTAAACGATGTACAGGTTATTGTTCTCTAGTAAAAATTCGGCAAAGCGCAAACAGCCTTCGATTTCGTCATTCAAGCGATGGATATAGGCACAGCGTAAGCTGTCGCGATTGGCGACGATAAACGGCACGCTCTGCTGATCTTCATTTGGCCAGGTAAACGGGATGATATTCTCCAGCAGGCCATTGATACTGCGGTCTAGAGCCAACAATTCACTGAAGCGGTTTCGTTCAGTGACAATCTTGCTCCAGCTGCGGCTAGTCTCCCGGGAATAGGCAAAGAGTGCCAAGGCCACGAACATAAAGATAGTCACCGCAATGATGATTTCCATAAATGTAAAGGAGGGTTTTTTCATTCCAAGTCCTCCTCGGTAACAAGCTTACGGACCTGCAATTCTTCCATCAGGTTGCCGTTTACGTCAAAGACCTGGATTTGGAATTCACCCAAGCGCCATTTTCTAATAGATTCCAGGGCGTCCTCTGGTAGGTCTTCGAGGTCATATAATTGGCAACGGGCGGAGAAGCCTTGGGGCAATAAGCCGTCTGGCAAAACAGTGTTTTGGCCTCCCAACAGATAGCATTCCGCGGCCTGACTGAGGAGGTGCTGGCGGGCCCAGCGTTTTTCTGCCCGCAGCAACTTAGCCCGGGCACTGCCGATGATGCCCATCGTGGCGACCACCGACATCGCCAGCAGGGTGGCCGCGATCATTACCTCCATCAAAGTAAAA
>CAZUCG010000037.1:0-11538 GCA_964619145.1 uncultured Lentisphaeraceae bacterium
GGTTTTTCCTTGGCGCTCTGGGAAAAATCCTTGATCGGGTTGTGGAACTCGGACCGCATCCCCAGTTATCCCGATCCATATCGCTTCAGGGTAGCGTTCCCCAAAGTCCAGTGGTGGGTCAACTCCTAAATACAATCCGACGGCTGCGTCCGGTGCATAACCAAGTACATTGAGTATTTGTGTGTCAAGATAAGTGAAATCATACGTACCCTCGGTTCGCCATGGTGGATTATCACTGCGCCAGCCGGCCGATGCTTTGCACCACAGAAGATCAATGCCAGCTCGGTTCATATAGGTGTAACAATTTCGGTCATAACCAGACACGCCGCTTAGTGGCGCAGTTGGCACTGTCACTGGCGCGCGCTGTTGTAAATATTCAATTAGCTCCGGGCGGGAAAGCAAACGGGGCTTATCCAGGTCTGGTGGCATCGGATTATATACTAAATTCGGATATTCGCGCAACGATAGAGCATCGATAAGAATTTTGCAAGGCGCTCCATCGACAACTAATTCCACTTCGGCGCTTAGCGGCAGCTGGCTTGCTGGTGTGGTGAAGCCCAGCGGAAGGTAACGCCAGTTGCCAGTCAGACGTAATGGGGAAGAGGAGATGAATTCACTGAAAACCTGCTTTATGGCATCTCCTTCGCGCAAGGTCACCTGGACAAAAAAACTACCGCCCCACAGCGGACGTTCCAAGACCAAGTGATAGAGACCGAGTAAATAACGAGTCTCTGCTTGCAAAACCACCGCTGCAGATTTGACAGTTACGATACTGTGGGTGTTGTGTTTGTTGATTTCTATGGCTTGTTGGCCAGCAAATACTGGCTTGCTGACAGTATTGACATTATCGGCAGGAGCTTGCTCGAGGGCGAGAGGTGACTCAATCAACTGGCCAGCCGCGGCAAGCGGTTGTTGGGAAACCTGCGCCGCACGCTGGATGACCTGCCAGTTGTCCATACCATCCTCAAAAGATGCATTGAGGAGCAGATTGCCGGGGTCAGGCCTGATTTCTACCCGGTTGCTCCAGCTGCCGGGTAAATCCAGGGTAAGCTCTCCGGCAATCTCTGCCGTAACATACTGCGGTTCACCTCCGCTCTGTTCTACCACAAAACGCTCTCCCGGCAAAATCGTCAGGGCTGGACGGATGTGCAGTTTTTGCTTCTGGCCGTGATCAAAATAATCAAAGTTAAGGTAATTCGAATTATTGGCGTTGATGCTGCATTTGAGTTCCTGTTGCTTATCTACTGGCAGCACCGGTTGCGGCTGCATAGGATTATCGGCGCTAAGGTAGCGCAGCAAACCGTCTGGCATACCGCCGAAAAACACGCTTTCTGCGACTGGCAGAGTTGCTCGGTCAAGGGTGATTAGCGATTGATCATCGAGTGCAAGAACAACTTTCCCAAGCTGCCAGCAAAGTTCAATCCTGTGCCATACTTCCCAATGCAGTTTGCAGGCCACAGAGAAGGTTTCGCCGCTGATCGTCATTTCCAACTGCTCCGGGGCGGCGGAAACCGCCACTTCCCCGCTTTTCATAATCAAACGTTTGCCAGCGGTGCTGAAATAAGGGTAGTAAGCCATCTGTATCCGGCCGTACTCCGGGGTACTGACTGACTTTATACTCATTTCAATCGGTTGATAACCGGATTGCGCAGTTGCCACTGCGGCAGAAAAACTACTGTGAGGAATCGTTTTGGCATAACCGGACAATACCCATCCGCCAGCTTTGACCGGAGTGCTAAGCGAAACCCCTACTTGCCCACGGGAAATCAGGGTAAATAACAACAGATACACAAGTGATAATTTCTGGTTAAGATTCAGCCAGACAAAATTTTTCATCTTCGGGAATCGTTTTTTGCTGCAAGACAACCGGATTGTTTGTTCGTGATTCATTGTGTTGTTGACCCTTTTTATTCGACCCAGTTTTCAGTAGGATGGCTTTTTTGTTGCTGGGCTGCTTGTTCTGGTGTCGAGACCCTCGCCTTATCGACTTGTCCGCCGGATGTTAGCAAATATTATTATTTAACTTGAAGCATAAGCATTCTTTTTCTTGGCCTCGAGCTCTGGCCCGGAAGAGAATTATTGAAACAGACAGGCAACGCCATCAACTGTCCCGTATGCCACTGGAAGATAGAGACTTTTCTGTAATGAGGCGGCGTGTCCGTCGGCAAAAAGCGTGTTACAGGATCCGGTATGCCGGTATTCAATCCCTTTGGTTGTTACATCAAGCTTGATGTAATAATAGTTGCTGGGATTATAGCAGGGCTTGTTGCCATCAAAGATCAATCCGCTGCGAGAGGGCTGTTTCACCTTGGTCGAACGTCGTGGCTTGTGAGTGGCGTCGGTTACATTGCCAAATAGTGAAAAATTGCAGGAATAATTGCTGGCGCGGCATTTGTTTTGCAGAGATAGGCCCTCCACGGTAAAATCGTCACTGTAAATCCATACTGCCGTTGGGCAGCTGTAGATGGCAAACTTTCTGCGTTTTTCCGCATACCCGCTTTGGGTATGATAGGGCACGTGATTAGCATAAATATCCAGCTGACTTTGCCCTGGGAACTGGTATTCAGCCAGCAGCGTGACCCAGCTGGTGATGGTGCCGCTGGCAGCAGTTCTAAATTCCGCCAGTGGGTACCAGTCCAGATTGTCGTCGAGGTACGTGGTAATTTGCAGACCAATCTGTTTTTGGTTCGAAATACATTGGATGCTTTGTGCTCTTTCCCGTGCTTTGCTAAGTGCAGGCAGTAACATTGATGCCAGTATCGCTATGATGGCGATTACAACGAGGAGTTCAATCAAGGTGAACCAGCAGGAATTGCGACTTGTCTGGAAGTTCATTTCGGCCTCCTTTTTTGAGGGAATTCGTTTTGTCAACAATTAAAGATTGCTCAGATACGAAAACAGCCAATGATTGGCAGTGCCATAACTTTTCCTAGAGGTATGGCCCATACCTACTTCTCCGATAATTTGCTTATCGTCTGTCGAAATAACGTTGAAAGCCGCATAGACGGTACTGGGCGGGCAGGTAGAATCAGCAAATCCAGCAATGACCCGCACCGGCACCCGGACCCGGCGGCAAAAATTCACGACGTCATAATATCCGGCCCATTTTTCGCTAGCTGGTTGTTGCGAATCCACCAGCCGTGGCCAGCCTGGGTGCCGATTCTGTCTGAAAGCATAATGATCGCACATTGCCGGAACATTGGCAACTGCGGCTCGGATATGCGAATTCAGGCCAGCCAGAATCAGGGCAAAGGCACCGCCCTGACTGATCCCGAAGGTGCCAATGCGTTTGCTATCAATGTCCGGACGCTGAGCCAGATAATTCACTGCCCGGTTGATTCCAAGAATTGCCCGATGGTAAAAATAAGCTTTCGGATCGTCGGAATTCCGTCTGGGGTACCAACCGGAGCTATTGGTCTGCGCATAAAGCTCAGAAAGCGTTTTTTCTGGTGAGCGCGGATCATAGTCGTGAACATTCATCAACAGAACTGCGAGCTTGTTGTCGAACTGGTTTAATACTGGCACGTTATTCCCTGGGCCGGCAGGTGGAACATAGACGATGGCCGGTACTGGCTGGGCTGCTGTTGGTACTGTCAGAAAGCCGAATACGCGCCCTCCTGGCGCAGCAAAGCTTACTGCATAGCAAGTGAATTTCTCCGTGGAAAATTCCGCCAGTGGTTCCACGCGGGGATCGAGTGGAATGTTTTCCGCAGAGGCGATTTGTTGTTCCCAAAATGCATCGAAATCAGCCGGAGGAGAAGCGCCGGGGACGATTTTTTCCGGTTCGAACCCCGCCCCGGCACAATCTGTTTTGTTTTTACTGTCACGGTACCCGGGCAGCGTTATTCGGAGAAAACCTGGAGTATCCAGGCTCGCGGAAATTTCAGGCACTGGGGTCTTTGATAAATCAAAGCTTCGCTGCTCCAATGTCTTGCCGCCATCCCGCGAGAGCACAACTTTTAACTGCCCCTGCGTCAGCGGCTGACCTTCGGCGTCCATCGGGCGAATAGTAAAAACAGCAGTCTCGCCAATGCTATAGAGCCCGGAAGCTCGGTCGGTCTCAATGCTAAATTCGGCTGCAGCAAGTTTCACCAATAACAGGAGCGAAAGTAAAACTATGCATTTGCGAAGCATCATATTAACTCCTGGCGATGCAAGACAACTTTCTGTATTCCGCTGATATAGCGGTCAATCAGGGCCCGGTCATATTTGCAAAAACGAGGAACAATGAAGCATCTTTCCGGGGCACGCTCACTAATCGGCAGAGTCCCTACACCTTGACGTACGTCACGTTGGCCGAATGCTATGGCAGTCGCCTGTCCTTGATGAAATAAATCCGCCTGGGTAAAAACTGGATGCAAGTGTAATGGAAAATTCCCTAATCTGCCAATCGGCAGGTTTTCAGCCTGGACCGCCTCAACGAACTTACTCATCGGCATCCCATCGAGTTCTTCTGCCGCATAATGACAGGCGGTGTTGTACCAGGCCCCCTTGTCCAGGCCGCTCCCGCGCGCTGGACGATGTGTCTTCAAACCAGGAATCTCATCGAGGCGGTCAGAAAAATATTGCATCGCCTCTTCTATTTCTCTGACCCGCTCAGAAAAATACTTAAGCTGGACACATCCCAATGCTGCACACCATTGATTCATTCGATCCTTGCGCCCACCAAGCGGGACACCGGCATATTTGACCAGTTCAGCATCTGTAATGCTCCGCTCACTGCTGTTAAAATTGTTTAGCACTCCGGTGCGTTCATAATGCCCGTAAGAAATGCAACGCTCGTAAAGTCCGCGATCAGCAGT
This sequence comes from uncultured Lentisphaeraceae bacterium, assembly GCA_964619145.1. Classification (GTDB taxonomy): domain Bacteria; phylum Verrucomicrobiota; class Lentisphaeria; order Oligosphaerales; family Oligosphaeraceae; genus JAAZIZ01. The sequence goes on from CAZUCG010000037.1 coordinate 4,803, forward strand.
CATAATTACACCAGCTTCCCCCAAAGCAAACGATTTACCAGTCATCATACTCTGACCGCCAATATCGCCGATCGTCCCAGTCATACGGCCCTTATAATGAGCGCCATGCGAATGCGATGCATCCTCAATGACTTTTACCTTATGACGCCTGGCAATAGCCATAATTGCGTCCATATCAGCAGGATAACTAAGATAGTGGACAACAATAATTGCGCGGGTGCGGGGACCAATGCGGTGCTCAATATCACCTGGATTGAGGCACAGCGTTTCCGGATCAATGTCCGCAAAATTTACCGTTGCACCAAGGCTCAATGCTGCCGTACAACTCGCCCAATAGGTGAGAGATGGACAGATTACTTCATCACCCGCACCAACACCACAGGCCCACATCGCCGCATGCAGCGCTGCAGTACCACTACAGTAGCCAAGAATATGTTTGGAACCAACATAAGCCCCATACTCTTTTTCAAATATTTTGGTGATTTCCGTACCACTCATCTGCCGGTTTCGCAATACAGACAAAATCGCGGACTCATCTTCCTCAGTATAAATTGGCCAACAAGTCGAAGGATGACTCCGATTGAGTTCATCTTTACAAAAAATAGACTCGCCACCATTAAGTGCCAATTCCTTCAACATCAGCAATACCTCCGGAAGAATAATCGCCAATAAACCAATGGTTAAATCTGACCTTTAGTAAAATTAGCCTGTTTTTTTATATTGTCAAGTGGAGACGCAAAGAAAAAGCGATAATAGTCCTACTGCTTTTTATTGTTTTGGGGTTATGTCTTGGGGTTAGTATTGGGATCGGATTTACGCAAGCAATTGATTAACAACTAAATGAGGTTAAAAAACGGCCTGTTTTAGGGCTTAGAAGCAGCTTTTTGGGGGTAAAAAGAGGCATCTAATGAGGTATATTCAGAGAACTGCATCTCGAGTTTTAAAACCCCTTCGATTTTATCTTTATCTCGAGGGCATCTAAAAAGGCGAAGATAATTTTTGTTCACGGAAAACTTGGTTGTGGACTAGCGCCTACAACCTAAACAGCATTGGGGCTGACAATAGTCCCGATGGACATTGTGGACATTGCGGACATTGTGGACTTTGTGGATATTCAACTAACAGTTAACAACTAACAACTAACAACTAACAACTGTTTTTCTCGCTTTTCGCGGTTAAAAACACCACTTGTCGTTTTGGATGGAGTCCACTTACTAGAGTTTTTGCTGGTGCCGAATATCTTCTCCTGTTGCGCTGTGCGGCATAAAAGAGCGTACAGCATAACCCATCGCCCGGAAGTTTTTAACTGCCTGACAACCGGATATGCCTGAGAGCGTCAGTACCAATTGTTGTCTCGATTATGTTCTTTACACTTGAGGATTTTGCTCAGATAATTAGCGAAATTTCAAATAAAGAATACAGTATGCCTGTCGGCATTATTTAAAATGAAGGAGGAATGCTATGGCAATCGATCCAATCTGCGGTATGAAGGTGGACGAAAAATCTGCTCTCTCAGCCGAGCGTGACGGCAAAACCAGCTATTTTTGCTGCGCCGGCTGCCGAGAAAAATTTCTCTCTGGCGTCGCCACTACGTCAGCGAAAATTGGTGCCGATGCTCCTGTGGCTCGTTCTGCCGCGTCGGCCTCTGGTGCAAAATCGGTTTATACTTGTCCGATGCATCCCGAAGTGGAGCAGCACAAACCTGGTGATTGTCCGAAGTGTGGTATGGCGTTAGAGTCAAAGAATGCGAGTACGAGCCCGGACGATGGGGAAAATGCCGAGTTGCGTGATATGACCTGGCGCTTCTGGATTGGTGCAGTGCTGACTTTTCCGGTCTTTGTTCTGGCGATGGCACATCTGATTCCCACGATAGGTCACGATGCCTGGGTGATGAGTGATGCCTCGCGGTGGATTCAATTCGCCCTTACTATTCCCGTGGTTTGCTGGGCTGGTTGGCCGTTCTTCAAACGCGGCTGGCGTTCTGTCACGATGCTTAACCTGAATATGTTCACGCTGATCGCCATCGGCGTGGGTTCGGCCTTCGTCTTTAGTGCCGTGGCGATGCTTCTGCCCGAACTTTTCCCGGATACGATGCAACAAGATGGCAAGGTCGGCATCTACTTTGAGGCCGCTGCTATGGTCACGGTGCTGGTACTCCTTGGGCAAGTGCTCGAAATCAGGGCCCGTAATCGCACCGGCAGCGCCATCAAAGCATTAATGAATCTCGCCCCGCCGATGGCGCGCCAAGTCGTTGACGGTGGCGATCGTGAAATCCCGCTTGAGCAAGTGAAGGTTGGCGACCGATTACGGGTGGTTCCGGGTGCCAAGGTACCGGTGGATGGCGTGCTGGTCGAAGGGCATTCCAACGTGGAAGAATCAATGCTTACCGGCGAACCGCTCCCGGTGGAAAAAGTCAGCGGTGATCAGGTGACTGGCGGTACGGTTAACGGCTCCGGCAGTTTTGTTATGAAAGCCGAACGAATCGGCAGCGATACGTTACTCGGGCAGATCGTGAATATGGTCTCCGAAGCTCAACGCAGCCGCGCGCCCATTCAAGGCTTAGCCGACAAAGTCGCGGGCATCTTCGTGCCGGCGGTGCTGGCGGTTTCGCTGATTACCTTTGTAGTCTGGATATGGCTCGGACCGGAACCCGCGCTCGCACACGCTATCGTCAACGCCGTCGCGGTTCTCATTATTGCCTGCCCGTGCGCCCTCGGTTTGGCAACGCCTATGTCGATTATGGTCGGTGTCGGTCGCGGTGCCCAGGAAGGCGTGCTGGTGAAAAATGCCGAGGCGCTCGAACAGCTGGAAAAAGTCACTACTTTGGTGGTGGACAAGACGGGCACGCTTACCGAGGGTAAACCCAAGCTTGTGGATATCTTGCCCAGCGACGCTTTGGACACCAAGGAGTTCCTGCGTCTCGTAGCATCGTTGGAGCAGAACAGCGAACACCCACTCGCAGCGGCGATTGTGCAGGGCGCGAAGGAACAAAAACTCACCTTAGCCGAGGTGAAAGATTTTCGTTCGGTGACGGCAGGTGGTGTGGCTGGCAATATCGACGGTCGCACAGTGATGGTCGGTAAACCAGATTTTCTGCGGGCTGAAAAGATTGTCGGGCTGGAGCCGCTCGAAGCGTCGGCGGTAGAGCTCCAAGAAGCAGGTAAGACTGCGATGTTCGTCGCCATCGACGGCAAGCCGGCTGGCGTACTCGCTGTCGCCGATCCGATTAAAGCTACCACGGCCGAAGCTATCAAAGAACTGCACGCTCTTGGCTTGAAATTTGTTATGCTCACTGGCGATAACCGCCGCACTGCGGATGCGGTGGCCAAGCAACTCGGTCTCGATGCAGTGGAGGCGGAAATCGAGCCTGCTGGAAAAGTCGCTCAGATCAAGAAGCTGCGGGCGGAAGGCAAACACATAGCGATGGCCGGTGACGGCATCAACGATGCGCCTGCGTTAAGTGAAGCTGAAGTCGGCATCGCGATGGGTACCGGTACCGATGTGGCGATGCAAAGTGCCGGTATCACTTTGGTGAAAGGTGACCTGCGTGGCATTGCCAAAGCCATCCGGCTTAGTCGCGCCACGATGCGTAACATTCGCCAGAATCTGCTCTTCGCTTTTCTCTACAATGCATTGGGCATTCCCATTGCGGCGGGTGTGCTTTATCCCTTCTTCGGCTGGTTGCTCAGCCCGATAATTGCCGGCGCCGCTATGAGCCTGAGCTCCGTCTCCGTCATCAGCAATGCCTTGCGCTTGCGGAATGTCAAGCTGTAGTTGCTGTGAACTGATAGTCTAAAAGCATAAATTAGCGCACTCCTGCAAGACGCTTTCAGGAGGATGAGACACCCGCCGCGACTCATCCGGCAGAATGAGCCAAGCTCCGCATTAGCAAGAGTTGCCAGCTTGGCGCTGATGTCCGCTGCGCTCATTTGCTAATGCCAGCGAAGGCACTTTAGATATTGAGTTTAGCGCCAGCAAATCGAGGAGAGATCATTTGCATTGGAATATGATCTCAATATTTACCCCGCAGAAAATATAACTGGCCTGGATCTAAATGTTTGCGGGCGTGTCTTATAAGATACTAATCTCGCAAGCACAAGGAGAAAAGGGTATGGATTTGAGGAAAAACACCGCCGGACGCAGTGAAAACCAGAAACGCGTTTTGCGCGTTTCTGGTTTAGCTCGGGCGATCCTCCTGCTGGCTGTAGGCTTCTTCTTGGCCGGTTGCGCGTCCCTTTCCAAGCAGGAACTACACGCTAAACCCGCCGACACCGGCCGTGCTGCGCCAGTAGAACCGACGGCTGTGGCGGCGCGAGAATCATTTGCGCCGCTGAGGTTGGCTGAAAATGCCTCGCTGGAAGACTACCTCCGCTATGCGGCTTTGAACAACGCTGGGCTGGAGGCGGTGTTCAAGCGCTGGCAAGCGTCACTGGAGCGCATTCCGCAAGTAAAGAGCCTCCCGGACCCCCGCTTCAATTACACCTATTTCATTGAGCGAGTAGAAACCCGAGTGGGGCCGCAGCGACAAAAATTTGCTCTTACCCAGACTTTCCCCTGGTTCGGGAAGCTTCAGCTTCAAGGTGCTGCCGCTGCCGCTGCCGCTGCCGCCGCTGAACAGGTCTACCAGATTAGCAAACTGGCCCTCTTCTACCGCGTTAAGGCAGCCTATCACGAATACTGGTATCTAGCCCAGGCGATTGCGATAACCAGGCAGCATCTGAAGTTGGTCACGAATCTGGAAGGAGTAGCGCGTATGCGCTTTAAGACGGCTGTAGCCCCCAGCAGTGCTGCGCTTCAGGCGCAAGTTGAACTCGGGAAATTAACTGACCGACTGCGGACTTTGGAGGCGCTGCAGAAGCCGATTGTGGCTAAACTCAATGCAGCGCTGAACCGGCCCACGCAGCTACCCTTGCCGTGGCCCCGAGCACTCCCTGAGTCCAGCGCATCTTTTACGGATGAGCAGGCATTGCAGTGGTTGAATCAGAGCAATCCGGACCTGCAGCGGCTCGATCACCTGGTGACGCAAGAAGAAGTCGGCATTAAGCTCGCGCAAAAAAACTACTACCCGGACATCAACTTAGGCATCGATGTCGTGCAGACTGACGAGGCGATGATGTCGGGGACGAAGGACAGCGGCAAAGACCCGGTAATGGCTATGATCTCGGTTAACTTGCCGATTTGGTACGCCAAGTACCGTGCGGCTGAACGCGAAGCGCATCTCAGAATGGCAGCTGCAGAAGAGGATCGCGTCGATACGGGCAAGCGGCTAGAGGCCGATTTAGAACTAGCCCTCTACCAGTTTAGAGATGCCGAAAGGAAGATCGATCTTTATGGCGACACGCTGGTTCCAAAAGCAGAACAAGCGCTGAAAATCGTACAGCAAGAATTTGAGACCGCGAGTGCCGGTTTCAGCGCGCTGATCGACGCGCAACGCCTGCTGCTGGAGTTTCAGCTTGCGCATCGCCGCGCGCAGGCCGACAGGGCGCAGCGCTTGGCGGAAATCGAGATGCTGGTCGGTAGGGAGTTGATTGATGCTCGAGAAATCAAACCACAAGAACGGAGCGAACAATGAAAACAGTATTAGCATTGATAGTGCTGGGAACTTTAACCGTGGCGCTGGCGGGCGAACACCCTGGCGATCAGAAAACGGCAGAGGTGCAACCGGCGACGATCAGGTTGCAGACAACCTGCCCGGTGATGGGCGGTAAGATCAACCAGAATCTGTATGTCGATTATGCTGGCCAGCGGGTCTATGTCTGCTGCGAAGCCTGTATCGAGGTGTTGACGAAAGACCCAGAGAAGTATATCAAAAAGCTAGAAGCCGATGGCGTAACCGTGGCAAAAATTCAAACAATCTGCCCTGTTATGGGCGGCAAAATCAACCAGGCTCTGTATATTGATCATAGTGGCAAGCGGGTCTATGTCTGCTGTGAAGCCTGCCTCGCAGCGGTGACGAAAGACCCGGAGAAGTACATCAAACAGCTGGAGGCCGACGGCGTGGTTCTTGCCCCCATCCCGAAAGAGACCCAAGCGGAAACGGAAGCAGAAGGCAAACGCAACGGCCAGCAAGGGCATCAGCACTAGAACTCGAATCCGGGCAAATGAATCAAGAGTTGCGAGGAGGCGTTCGGGGTGATGATTCCCGCAGGCGATATACGCGCATTCTTATCTCGCAATTTTCTACTTCCCCTGCTGGTGTTTCAGAGCTGGTAGAGTGGACTCAGCCGGAAACGCCAACAGATACAGAACGGAGGACAGGCAATATGCAGAAGCTGACGGACAGAGTAAGGACAGGACGTGGACGACTGGTCATCGCTGTCGTGCTTGTACTGATCGGTTTTGGGGCTGGTTTTATGCTGCGGGGTGGTAAGGACCTCGGACAAGACTCCCACGATCACAGCAAGGCTTTGCTGACAATCGAGAAGCAGGCTGAAATATGGACCTGCTCGATGCACCCCCAAATCAAACTGCCGAAGCCCGGCAATTGCCCACTTTGCGGTATGAGCCTGATTCCTTTGCAATCGGGCAATGACCACGACCGCGGCCTGCGAGAGCTGTCGGTCAGCGAAAGCTCCGCCAAGTTGATGGAGATCGAGACCACTGCCGTTGAGCGACGCTTTGTGACGGCGAATATCCGGATGGTTGGCAAGATCGACTACGACGAGACGCGCGTGTCGTATATCACAGCCTGGGTGCCGGGCCGGCTGGATCGCCTTTTTGTGGACTACACCGGCGT
>CAZUCG010000038.1:0-11516 GCA_964619145.1 uncultured Lentisphaeraceae bacterium
CGCTAGTGACACCAAGCAGCAGAAAGCCCCCCCCAGAGTAAAATTATTTACTCTAAGAGATTGCCAGCCACCTAAGCTCCAGAGTATGGCAAAAGCCAATCCGGTAATTCCTGGCAGTATGCTAGCAAACAACTGCATTAAAAATGCGCTTTTACACCCCTGGATTTGCAAAGAAAAAAATCGTTCTGAAATTATCTTATTTATCTGCCATTATCAGCAATTTACAGGCATTCGTCAGCGACTGCCTTGGTATCTGACTAACTAGGAGTTAAAATGAAAATCGGTATTATCCGTGAGACCAAGATTCCTGAAGACAACCGCGTGGTTCTGACCCCGACTCAGATTATCGAGTTGCAACGCAACTACCCCGGCACTGAATTCAAGGTGCAGAGCAGTGCCATCCGAGCCTATAATGATGCCTCATACCGCGCCCTTGGCATCCCGGTCGTTGAGAGCCTGGGAGATTGCCAGGTGTTGTTCGGAGTCAAGGAAGCAAAGCTCTCGTCGCTATTGCCGAACAAACATTACTTCTTTTTTGGCCATCTGGCTAAATTCCAGGAGCATAACCGTCCACTGCTGCAGAAGTTAATGGCCTCAGGCATCACTTTCAGCGACTATGAATATCTAGTGGACAGCCAGAATCGACGCCTGAACTCGTTCAGCTGGTGGGCCGGCTTTGTCGGAGTTTATAATACCTTGCGCGGCTATGGTTTACGTACTGGGGCCTACACCCTGCCGGCGCCCGACAAGAGCTTCACTACCGAGCAAGTGTTTGAGCTGACTAAGGACTGCGCCAAATTACCGTTGAAGGTCATCATCACCGGTAGCGGCCAAGCGGCCAAAGGCGCCCAACACCTGCTGCAGCGTATCGGCTTCCAAGAAATGACACCTGAGCAATTTCTGGCCGCTCCCAAGGGCAGCTGCACTTGCTATGCGTATTTGAAAGTAGAAGAGATGTTGCGGCATAAAGCGCACCCAGCCCAGGAATTTTCGTTCAGTGACCTGCAACAGAACCCCGGCAATTATGAGAGCTGCTGCTTCCCTTACGCCTGCGCCGCTGATCTACTAGTAGTCTGCCACTACTGGGACCCGGCCTCGCCAGTACATCTGAGCAGCGAACAACTCAAGTCAGCAGATTTGCAGTTGCAAGTAATCGGCGACGTGACCTGCGACATCCCAGGCAGCATCCAATCCACCTTGCGCTCGACCACCCACAGCGAGCCATATTACGATTACAATCCGCAGACTGGCCTGGAAGAACCGGCCTTCAGCTCACTGCAGAATATCAGCATTATGGCCGTGGATTCGCTGCCAAATGCACTGTCGCTGGAGGCCAGCAAGAGCTTCGGTGAGGGAATCAGCAAAATTGTGTTCCCTTGTCTGTTGGGCAAATACTTAGACGACCCGGCCATTGGCGACGCCACTATTGTGCGTGACGGCAAATTAACGGCGAAGTTCGCCTACCTAGCTGATTTCGCAGCTGGCAAAGTTTGATTAGCTCCCAGCAGCAAAAGAATCTAAGAATATCGAGGAATATGCAAGACTCAGTAGAATTCACCATCATCCGGCACGGCGAAACAGAAGGCAACCTCGCTTGCCTGTTCCAAGGACACACCAACTCCGCGCTGAGTCGGCGCGGGCTGCGCCAAGCTATGGCGGTCGCCAAAAGACTGCAAAGTGAGCATTTCGCGGCCGCCTACAGCAGCGACTTGGGCCGGGCTTGTGAAACCGCCCGTCTGATTACGGCTTATCACGACAACCTCACCCTGGTCGCGACCACCGCCCTGCGTGAATGGCACGTCGGCGAGCTGGAGTCGCGGCCGCAACGAGAGCTCCTGCAGGAAAAACAGGAGATGATGCTGGCCTTCCGCTATGAGCTAGATAATGTGCGCGCGCCGGGCGGCGAATCACAGCAAGAATTCCAGCTACGAATAGAGTCATTTATGGGCGAGCTGCTGGAACGCCATCCGGGACAGCGCGTACTGCTGGTCACCCACGCCGGCGTCCTGCAACGCTTGCTCCGAATGGTCATCGGGCCGACTTTACCTAAAAATATGCTCTCACATCCGACCAATGCCTCCATCAACACCCTCAAATACTACCTCTCTGCCCAAGAATGGCAACTGCTTTCTTGGAACAGCACGGACCATCTGCAAGGACTCGGTGAGCACGACACTCTGCTGCTCGCCTGACAGTTCTGGCCAGCAACAAAAATCCTCCCCGGGCACCGGTATTTTTCGCTGAGCAATATAGAATTAGCGCTACTACGCAGTTGTTTTTGATTCCTGTTCGGACTGGCTCGCGCGAGCTTTCCGAGCAGATTTTTTTTCTACCATTGGAGGTGGTTTAAAGCTACAGCCAGGGCCGCGAATTTCGCTCCGCCCAGTATTCCCCTGCCGCTCGATTACAATTTGCGGCTCCATACCCTTCAGCGCCTCGACGTGGGAAATAATGCCAATCAAACGGCCGTCATCGCGGAGTTTTCCCAATGCCTCTAATGCTTGTTCGAGTGAAGTCGCGTCGAGGCTGCCGAAGCCCTCATCCAGAAACAGTGTTTCTACCAGCAGGTTGGTATTTTCCAAGCCAGAGAGGCCGAGCGCCAGCGCCAGGCTGACCACAAAAGTCTCTCCTCCAGAAATATTCTTAGTATCGCGTTCCTGTCCATCGAGGTAATCATCAATAACATTGATGGCTAGACGCCTATTTTCGCCCTTCTGACTCTTGTTCTCCGGATCATCCTGCTCCGCTCGAACGAGTTCATATCTGGGCATAATGATTCTCAGCTGCTCATTGGCTCTAGCAATTACGTTATCAAGAGTAATGCTTTGGGCGATATTGCGAAATTTGCCACCCTCTTTGCTACCGATAAGTCTATTGAGCTCCTGCCATTGCCCTTCTATCTCCTTCAGACGCAATATTTCTGTAGTGACAGCCTGGACCTTCTGCTGCGCCGCTTGCCAAGCTTGCTCCTGATTGCGAAAACTGCCGAGTTCCTGATTCAGGACATCGATCTTTTTCCCCAGGTCTGCCGCTTGTTCACAGATAGCAGCATAATCCAAGCCGCTGCAGCGCTGCTGATACTCTTGGTTCTGGGCAGCAGTCTTCTCATATCGGCCGCGATAAGAAGCAATCTTAGTGGCCAGATCATCTTTTTCCGCTTGCAGTTTTTCTCGTTCCGGGGTTGATAAACAAGCGAGGCGATAATCATCTTCATTCTTGAAGCCCAGCTCAGTCAAGGCCAAAGCCGCTTCTGTTGACCCGTTTTTTTCCGCTTGCGCAGAGCTTTCTTGCTTATCGCAAAGCTGCTGATAAAGTGCCTGAGTAGTTTTTAATTTTTCTTCTGCTGCAGACAAATGATCTTTAGCTAGCTGAAAAGACTGTTGGGCCAGATCGAGGCGCTGTTTGCAGGCCGTCTCCTCGTTATCGCAATCGCGATCTGCGAAGATTTCTTTTCTTTTCGTTTCCTGGATAATCAAGGCAGCTTGCGCTTGCTGAGCCTTGTTTTCAGCCAGTGAGCAGGCCTCTGTCGCAGCTTGGAGTTGCTCCTGCAAAACTGCTTCTGCCGCTTGCAAGTTCTGCAATGCCGTCTTTGCAGCAGAAAGCTTACTGCTGTTCTCATTCCATTCCTGCAAACGCTTCGCTAAGCGTGTATAACTCCGCTGCCCTTGTTCTGGGCTGCTGCAAGTCTCACCATAGAGCACAATTATTTGAGCGAATTTTACCTGGCAGTTTTTTTCTCGCTCCTGCGCCTCTTGGGCGGCTTTGCCTGCATTGCCTGCTCTTTCCTGTTCAAGTGCTGCCAGCGAAGCAGTAGTCTGACTGGCGACACTGCTGTGATTATATGCCTTGAGGGCAGCTTGGCAAGCTTTCTCAGCCAGCGCAAGGTTCTTTTTGGCCGCTTGTAGTTGCCGCCAATGAGTTTGTGCCTGGCCTTGCCGGTCTTTTAGCTCAGACAAGAGTTTCGTTAAAGTTTGTTCAGCCTGGGAATCAAGGGTCAGTTCTTGCGGGCCCAGGGCGAGGAGAGTCACTAGCGCGTCTTTGCCTATCAGCCAATATTGTCGGCAAGCATCCACGCTGTCTTGCGACTGCTTTAGCTTGCCGACTGCTTCGCTGTGCTGAGCAAACAGAAGCTGACGTTCTTTTTGGGCTGCATTTAGCTCCAGCAGCAAAGATTGCAGGGCCTTCTCTTGTTCACTGACTGCCAATTTGGGCAATCGCTCCAACAGGTGCTCTGTCGCACCGCAGAGGGGGCACGGCTGGCCATCCTGCAATGTCCTGCGCACAGCCTGATAATTATGGATATCCCGTGCCAGAGTCAGAAGCTCTTGTTGTTTTTCATACTTCTGCTGGCTGGCAGACAAGATTTCTTCGGCTCGATTCAGCTTCTCGCCCAGCAGCTCTTGGTTCTTCTGGGCTGCGGCGCAAGTCTCTTTGGCCAGACGCAGGGCCGTAATTGCCTTCTTCGCATCAGCCGCGCAAGTATGCCGGTTTACCAGCTCGCCCTCCTGGCGCCAGCAATCTTCCTCTGATTGTCCAGCCAACAACTCCTGATAGGCTTCAGTTTGCTTTTGCAGCTCTTCTTCAGACTGTTTCTGGCGCGCATCTGCCTCCTGCAGCAGCTTTTGCGCCGCAAGATAATCCTGCTCAGCTTTCTGCTGGCGCTCGCTGGCCTCAGCGCTGAGTTTAGCCAGCGAATCAGATTGCTTGGCTGACTCCTGCCAATCCTGCAGCAGTTTCAGACAGACCCCGAGATCAGTGACTAAACTCTGGTCGGGCAAATTATTCGCCCGCCAAGCGCCGAGGCGCTCACAGTCGCTATTGGCGGTTTTTTGCCGCGCCTGATTATCATCCTTAGCCTTTTTAGTTGCAGCGAATTGCTGCCGACATTGTTGCTGTCCTGCCAAAGCATCTTGAGCGACACGGCGCAAGCTCAACAGTTCTCCATCAAGCGGTCGGACGGTTTTTAGCAATTTCTGCAGTTCTTCGTACTCGTTCGCGAACTGCGCCAAATCTTTTTCTGCCTGCTGTTTGCGAATGACAGCCTCCTCGCGAGCAGTAAAAAGACTCGGCATTTCAGCGTTTTTGGCCTGGCACTCTTTTTTCAGCTGAGTTAGGTTCTGCCGCTGTTCATTCAAGCGAGTAAAATGATCACGCAGCAGTTGTTCGGCTAATAGGCCACGAGTCAGGCGCTGCGCACGCGGTATGAATGCCTGCTCTTCCTCATCAAGCGTCTGCTTTTCTTTATTCAGAGCATCCATTTCACGAGATAGATTCTGGGCCTGCTCGCAATCTTGGCGTTGTGTCTGCAGTGTCTTGAGATCAGACGATAACTTCGGGCGGACATTCTCCAACTCCTGCTGACGCTGTAAACGCAGCTCACGCTCTTCAACTGTACCGAGATTCGGCATCAACGCCTGCAGGACACTTTCCTTTGCACAACGTTGGCTAACCTTCTCCTGAGTAATATCGTATACTTTTTGCGAAATTTGGCTATAAATTTCAGTGCCGGTAATCTGCTCGAGTAAATCAGATTTCTCAGCCTCGCTAGCAGTTAGAAAATCCGCGAATTTCCCTTGTGCCAATAGCGCCGTGCGAGTAAAGCGCTCAAAGTTCAAGCCACTGATCTCGGCAATCTTTTTCGGCACATCACTCTGATCAGCTGCAAAAACGAATTTTTTGTCTTCTTCTGACCATTTCAGCAGTGTATGCTTTGGGGACTGTAAGCGCCCTGAGACTCGGCCATAAGCTCGGGTGCAAATCCAGCTCACTTGAAAGATTTGTTCGGCAATGCTGAATTCCACCGTAGAAGAGTATTCTGTCTGGCCGTGGCTAATCAATGTTTTAATTTCTGTTCCGTTACTCAAGCGCGGTGTCCGGCCATAAAGTGCTAATGCGATGGCATCCAGGACGGTACTTTTGCCGGCTCCGGTCGCTCCAGAGAGCAAAAACAGTCCATTGCCCTGAAATTCAGGGGCTGTGAAATCGATAGTAATCGTCCCTGCCAAGGAGGCTAGATTTCTAAATTCAACCGAGTTAATTTTCATTGTTTCATCTCCGCCGCGGCCAGCTCTGCCGCATCCGCATCAGCCTGCAAGTGCCGTTGGGCTACATTAAACAAGTCGAGCAGCTGCTGCATTTTCTCCTCCGGCACCGTCCATTGCTGCAAACAATGTTTGAACACCATCTCTGGAGTAAGTTCCTGTAGCGATTGCTTAACACGCTTCCCGCGGCGCAATCTCCGGCGCGCCAAATTGGCGAAGTGGACTATCTCGTGCCGGCTAGCATCTAAGATTTCTCTTAACTCATCGACTTCAGTGACTTCTGCTGGATCACCGGTGTACGATATCTTGAGAAATTGGGGCAGGCATTCAGACTTTAACTCTTGCAAGGTAGTCTTAATTTCCGACCAATTGCCTTCAATTTCCCGCAAGTTATACATTTTCTCGGTGTAAATCTCCTGTTGATAGAGCAATTCGTCAGTAAACTCCAGCAAGGTCACTGATTTAGGCTGTTCTTTTTCGCTGAAAGACATCGGCATCGGGGTCCCCGAATAGCGTATTTGCTGGCGTTGGCCAAGGTTCTGCGCATAATGCAGATGGCCCAAGGCGACATAGCTGGTAGCGGCCGGGAAGACATCCGCATTAACTTGGAATAGATTGCCGATATACACATTCGAGCCTTCTGCGTCTTCAGTGGACTTAGCAGCCGTTAACGGTGATTCGTCTGCAGTAAGTTTGGCACCCTGTACCGGCAAATGGCCGGTCAGAAGCACTGGCAGCTCTGATGCTAAAGACTGTTGGCATTTTTCCAACTCCTGCCAGACCTGCTCATAACAGGCGGTCAATCCAGCGCGATATCTTCTGTTGAGGTGAACTTGATAAGACTCCCCAGAGACTATCCGGCAGACTTCAGCTTCTCGCAAATATGGCACCGCGCCAATCAGCAACACAGGCTCGCCTTGCTCATTCAATATCGTCCGGCAGACATCTTGTGGATTATGGCTGAAATTACCCTGTACGTAAATCTGAAAATGCTCTAATAATTTTTTTGGAGAATTGATAAAAGAGGCGGAGTCGTGATTTCCGCCTAGGATCAACACTTCGCGGCAACACGTCGCCCGCACTCGGCTAAGAAAATCATAATAGAGATTCTGAGTGGCATTCGACGGCACCCGGGTGTCAAAGACATCGCCCGCGACAATCAGCACATCAGCCTGCATAATCGACAATTGCTCTACCAGCCAAAGCAAGAACTGCTTCTGCTCCTGCAGCAAATTATGCAAATAAATGCCACCGCCCAAATGCCAGTCAGCAGTGTGCACGACTCGCAGGCCACGCTTGGAGCGAGAGACAATATCGTCGTCTTGTAAAAGCAATATTTTGGCCATTAGTCCACCTAGTTCCCTTCTTAATATGGCTAACATCTATCACTGATTATCAACTACAGTGCCGGCGAACAATCCTCAACGGAAAACTCTGCCTTGCCTGGCCTCAGTCGAGGCGTTCGCTAGCAGCAGCAGAAAGAGTTACTCAAGGCTCATTATTCCCACCAGCCGGGGCACCGACGAGTAACTTCTTGCCTGCATAATATCACCCGTTTGGGATAATTACAAGAGACCAGAGGCAAAATCCTCGCAATTGCCATAATATTGTCGTCCTGGCCTTGTGTCAGCGCTTCTCGCACTGGCAGAATTAACAATCCGGGGCCTTCACTTCCAGCCATCCTTAATTATTGACTGAGGAACAGTTATTTCCCTGAAATGCCTTGCTAAGACGGAATAGGGATTTATATTTCTTAAAAGCGTCAAGACGCTTTGAGAGCAAGGACAGTATCTTGTTTTTGCTAGAAGCGCGAGTATTTCTGGAGATTTTTATGAGCCAATACTGGAATGAGCGTTATGAGACTATGTCTCGTGACGAGTTGACTGCATTGCAAGGGGAACGACTGAAGAATTTAGCCGCGCGTGTTTATCAGTGTAATGCCTGGCATAAGGACGCCTTTGACCGCCACGGCGTCGCACCAGGCGATATCAAGTGCGCTGCTGACATCGCCAAGTTGCCCTTTAGCAACAAAGACTCGTTCCGGACTAATTATCCGCTCGGATTGTCGTGTGTCGAGCGCTCCGAACTGCGGGAATTCCATATGAGTTCCGGCTCCACTGGCACACCGGTGGTGATGGCTTATACCAACAACGACTTGGCACAGTGGGCAGAATGTATGGCCCGTTGTTATCGGATGGCCGGAATGTACCCGGGCGACGGGGTGCAAATCACCCCGACCTTCGGCTTGTTCAATGGCGGCTTCGGTTTCTTTCACGGCGCCCGCAAGGCCGAATTATTCATCAGCCCGGCCAGTTCCGGTAATACTCCGCGCCAAGTCAAACTGCTGAATGACTTCAAAATTAAAGGCATCTGCTGCGTGGTGTCGTATATGGCCCGTATTATGGAAGTCGCCCACGAACAGGGCGTCGAATTCCCCCACCTGAAGGTGGGCATCTTCGGAGCCGAGACCTTCTCGGATAAGATGCGGCATAAAATTGAGAGTTCCCTGGGCATCAAGGCCTACGATATCTATGGTATGACTGAGACTGGCGGCGTCGGCACCACCGGTATGGACTGCCAAGCGCGCTGCGGCATACACGTCTGGGAAGACCACTACATCGTGGAAATTATCGACCCGGTGACTGACCAACCAGTAGCAGATGGCCAGACTGGCGATGTGACCTTCACAGCCCTGACCCACGAAGCCATTTCGGTGATCCGCTTCCGCACTGGCGACATCGGCCGCATTATCAGCCGTGAACGCTGCGCCTGCGGCCGCACAGCGCTGCGCCTCGACAGAATAAACGGCCGTTTTGACGATATGATTATCATTAAAGGGGTGAATTTCTTCCCCAAACAAGTAGAACAGGCTTTGCTGGAAATTCCTGGCATCCTGCCAGAATACCAGATTATTCTGGAGGAACACCACGGCATCCAAGATGTGATCATCAACGTCGAAGCGGAAGCCGGTGTCAGCGGTTTCACAGTAGAAAAATACCTGAAGGAAAAGCTGGGCTTCTCGCCTCGAGGCGATGTCTTCAAGCCGGGTGAATTGCCGCGCACCGAGGGCAAGGCCAGACGGGTAATCCGACGGGTCATCGAGTGAGGGTAAATTCTGATGCAAAACGGTAAATACTGCTGTGCCGTCTGGGGCTGCGGCTGGGTCGCCAGCGGACATATCAATGCATATCTGCAAAATCCGCATTGCGAGGTCGTCGCACTAGGCAGCCGACGACCTGAGAGCGTCTTGGCTAAACAACAAGAGTTCGGCCTGAAAACTAGTGCCTATCTCGATTTTAACGAGATGCTGCAGGATGAGCGCATCGATATCATCTCTATCTGCACCCCTAACAGCCAACACGCCCAGGAGGCCATTCTGGCCGCCCAGGCCGGCAAGCACGTCTTCTTGGAAAAGCCGATTGCCATCCGCGAGGAAGACCTCTCGCGGCTGACGGCTGTTTTCGCGGCTAGCGGCGTCCGTAGTATGGTCGGACTTGTGCTGCGTTTCAATCCGTTAGTCAATTTGCAGCGCCGCTTAATCTCAGAAGGTGAGCTCGGTCAGGTTTTTATGGCCAATGTCGATTACTGGTTCGGCCGTGAACGCTTGGGCTGGATGAAAAACAGTGCGCAAACTGGCGGGGCATTCATTCTAGCAGGTTGCCACTCAGTCGATATGGCCCGCTATGTCATTGGCTCAGATATCGTGGAAGTCAGCGGCGCTGCGACGCAAGTAGGCAATTACTACGAATATCCGCCAGTCGAAACGGCACAAGTGCGCTTCGCCAATGGGGCGCTCGGGGTCTTCACTTGCGCGCTGGTCGGCTGTAACCCCTATACAGCAAACTTGAGCATCCTAGGCGAAAATGGCACCATCGTTAATGACAAATTCTTCCTGCGCCGCTTTGCCGGCCAAGAGGATTTTTTCAGCCTCGATACTGGTGTTAAAAAGAGCGGTGATGTTTACGGCCACCCCTTCCCGGCGATGGTCGAACATTTCATCAACTGCATCCAAGAAGACCGGGAATCACCGCATAATCTAGCTTCCGCTATCAATGCCCACCGGGCCTGCCTGGCAATCAGCCGCAGCGCAGCCGAAAATGGACGTAAAATTACGCTTACTGATTAAAGGACTAGTATGGCAAAGAAAGACAAAATTGACAAGAAACCAACAGTGTCACTGTGGAAACGCGAACAAGGCTGGGATAAGCTGACCGCCAAAGAAGAAACCGCACTGGAAAAATATTGCAGCGAATACCGTGAGTTCCTCAGCCAAGCCAAGACCGAGCGCTTGGTCCACGACCATCTACTGAAATTAGCCACCGCGGCCGGCTACCAGGACTTAGACCAATTGCGCTATGGCAAAAAGAAAATCACTGCCGGTGCGAAGGTCTTCCGCTCCTGTGGCGGCAAGACACTGATGCTGATTAAAGTCGGCCAGAAGCCTCTAATGGACGGCCTGAACCTAGTCGGCGGACACGCCGATTGCCCCCGCCTCGACGCCAAGCCCAGCCCCTTGTACCAAGATGATGAACTGGTCCTGCTCGACACGCGCTATTACGGCGGCATCAGGAAATACCATTGGGTCGCAATGCCACTGGCCCTGCACGGAGTCATTATCCTGCGCAATGGCCAAACCGTGACCTTGAATATCGGCGAACACCCAGACGACCCAGTCTTCGTAATTACTGACCTGCTGCCGCACCTCGATAAAGAAGCCGATAAAAAAACTTTGGCTACCGGCATCGATGGCGAGGCGCTCAATGTGCTGCTGGGGAGCCGACCAATCGCTGGAAATGACGACAACAAAGATCTCAAGGACAAGACCAAACTGCGCATCCTGCGAATCCTGCAAGACAAGTACGGCATTGAAGAAGAGGATTTCTGCAGTGCGGAATTGGAAATCGTGCCGGCCGGCCCGGCTCGGGAACTCGGCTTGGACAAGTCGATGCTGCTGGGCTATGGCCACGATGACCGAGTCTGCGTCTATGCCGCGGCCCGAGCACTGCTGGACACCACTGGCATCCCAGAGCGCACCCAAGTGGCGCTGATCTGCGACAAGGAAGAGATCGGCTCGTATGGCGCTACCGGTATGGACTCGACGTTCCTGGAAAACACCATAGCTGAGTTGATAGGTGTCGCCGGCGAATATCACGACCTGTGGGTACGCCGGGCGTTGGAGAATTCCAAGATGCTTTCAGCGGATGTGACCGCTCTGCACGACCCCAGTTTTGCCAACGTCAGCTCACCTAATAATATGAGCAAAATCAACTGCGGTCTGGCCATCACCAAGTACACCGGTAGTCGCGGCAAAGGCGGCGCCAGCGATGCCAGTGCGGAGTTCGTAGCACAAGTGCGCAAGGTCTTCAATGACGCTAAAATCGTCTGGCAGAGTTGCGAACTTGGCCGGGTCGATGTCGGCGGTGGCGGTACCATCTCGCATTATATGGCCCGTTACGGTATGGATGTCATTGATTG
>CAZUCG010000039.1:0-11508 GCA_964619145.1 uncultured Lentisphaeraceae bacterium
GGCATTCGACGGCGTGGCCCGGCAGTGCCAGTTAATTCTCTGGAGCGCCTTGTAGGTACAGATGATACTTTATGGCATCGTAGCCGCTGCTGGTTTTGGCTGGTCGCTCTCTCGGCAGTGTGGCTATTACTTGGTTTGAGTCAACCGCTGCTACTGTTTCGCCGCACTGCACAAGAAGCACCGCGGCCAAATTTGCTCTGGGTGCTTGATCTGTCAGGCAGTATGGAAGCCGCGGATTGGCCGGCAAATTTGCCCCTCCCGCAGGCAGTCACAGCGGAAAATGTGCCACCTAGCCGGCTGCAATTAGCCCGGCAGATCATTGCGGATTTTCTTGATCGGACACCGGTGGCCCGCAGCGGGTTGCTGGCGTTTGCCCACCAGGCGTACTTGATTTGCCCGCTGCAACGCAATACCAGCTTGTTGCGAGAGCGCCTACAACAACTAGATAGCGCTGATTTCGCCGATGGTACCGCCATCGGTGAGGCAATTTTGAGCGCAATCCGGGCTTTGCAGGCCGAGCCGACCGACCGTCCTCGCTGCTTAGTCCTTCTTTCGGATGGCGCAGACCATAGCCAGGGGCAGAAATCCCCAAGAGAGGCTGCGCGGTTGGCGGCCGAAAATGGGGTCGTTATCTATGCCTTGGGGATTGGCGGTCCGCGTGGCTACCATCCAGTTATCAATGAAAATGGCGAAAAATGCTGGCAACCTGTGGGCGAGAGTCTGGATGAGGCACAGCTCCGGACCCTGGCTGAAAGCACTGACGGCAGTTATTTCCCGGCCGCCGACGCAGAACAATTCCTGGTAGCCTTGGAAAACTTATCGCAGCAGGTAGAAAAGCAAGTTTTGTCTCGGCCATCTTGGCAACGCCAGCACTTACGTCGGCACTGCCTGCTGCTAACTGGCGTGTGTCTGGTTTTGGCGATGCTGGCCCGGCTGCTCTTCCCGCGCCTGGAGAGCTAACGCATTTTTATCAATCATTGCTGTGACGGCCGCTTCTAGATGACGTGGAGGTGCTGCTGCTGTGTGGAGCAAAGAACCTTGCCGTTTCGCCTTAAACCATTAGTGTTTTAAGAATGAGAATAAGAACAAAATGAAATTTGCCATAGGCTATCAACAACCAGAGAATGGCGAGGCATTTGCAGCCATCGTCAACGATTATCTGCCGCATATCGCCGAGGTGTTTTTCCCCTGGGTCGGATCGGCGTCCTGCCGTTCAGCTCTGGGCAAAGTCCGCGGCGCACTCGACTGGCAAGCGCAAGACGTGCTGGAGGAGGATTTGCGCGCTATCCGGGCGGCTGGGGTCAAACTTGACATCTTGTTCAATGCCAATTGCTATGGCGAGCGTGCGGTTAGCGTCAGCCTGGAGAATGAAGTGATGTCCATCATCAGTCACCTCTATGACTTGGATTTGGCACCGGACATCGTGACCACGACCTCGCCATTCATTGCCAAGACGATTAAGCAGTACTGCCAGGAAATCGAAGTCCGGGCTTCTGTGAATATGCGCATCGGCACCACCAGCGCGATGGAATATATGGCCGATTTATACGACAGTTTTTATATCCAAAGAGATATCCAGCGGGATATCGCGGCCGTCAAGCAGGTCAAAAAATGGTGCGATGCGAATGGCAAGGGCTTGTATATGCTAGCCAATAGCGGCTGCTTGCGCTATTGCCCCAGCCAGACTTTTCACGATAATATGGTCGCCCACGATGACGGTATCGACGAAATGAAAAATGTCGAGGGCTGGACGCCGCATCTCTGCTGGAGGATTTTTGGCAAAGAGCGGCGTTTGGAGGAGTTCCTGCGCGAGACCTGGATTCGTCCAGAGGACATTGAGCTCTACGATGATTTGTTCCCGGTAGTCAAATTAGCGACTCGGCAGCATTCGCATCCCCGGATGGTTATTGGGGCTTATGTCAAACGCTCGTTTAACGGGAATTTATTGAACTTACTGGAGCCCGGTCACGCGGCCGCATTCTTGCCCTATATAATTGACAACCAGAGCTTCCCAGCCGATTGGCGGGAAATCGCCACCGCTTGTGCCGCTAATTGCCAGCATTGCGGTAAATGCACCGAAGTCCTCAAGCAAGTGCTGATCAAGCAGTCCCCTGAAGATGGCGGCGAAGTGGGTTAAACCGCCATCTTTAGTCGCTATCCAGTTGGTGTTTCGTTTCATCCTGACAGATTCCTTTTAACTTCCAATTTCAGTATTTGCAGATCATTACAAGGAGAAATTGTTATGTCCAAAACCCTCGTTCTGTGGTCCTTGTTGGCAGGGCTGCTGCTGGCCGAGCCAGTGAATGTCAAGAAATTCAAGGGCACTTTTACCGACTTGTCAGCCGCTAAAAAATCTCAGGAGGTCTTTTATCAGACTGCGCCGGCCTTGAAGCTAGATGGCCGGGATCTGGACAGCAAAGGCGGTACCTACTATGGACACGGATTTTATATCTTTGCCAAGGAGGCGCAGGCACTGATAGGCAAAACTCTGCTTTTCACGGCCAAGGCGCAGCGGCTGGAAGGCGCTGCGCAGCTCGGCTTTTCATTCCGGTTGTTCGGGAACGGCAATAAATACCTCGGTGGTAGGAGTGCTAACTACGACCTGCCGAATGTCGGCCAATGGGAAGACGTCAGCATCCCATTCACCATCCCGGATTTGCAGGGGCTGGAAAATATTAACGTCCAATTCGGTTTTCGACAAGACGGCAAGGTCAATAATATTTTTGTTATCGACGAGCCGTCGCTTGATATCAGCCAGGATGGCGGCTTGGTCGCCGATCCCGGCCACAGCCTCGGGCTGGCGCATCTGCAGTATCCAGAGCCGTTGTCGCTTGTTCAGGATGGAAAGCTGCAGTTTAAAATTGTCTTGACTGAAACGCCCAATGCCATCGCCAAATATGCCGCTGCTGAATTGCAGGATCACGTGCTGCTTGCCACCGGTGAAAAACCAGAAATCATCAGCGACCAGGATTATGCCGGCACCGCCATCTGGATTGGCGATACCGCTCAAAGTCGCAAATACGGCCTCGCGCCGTCTATGCTTCCACCCGAGAACTGGGCTATCGGACGGGTGAATAACGTGATTATTCTGAGTGGCGGTGAAGAAGGCGACCTGAATCTGCAGCAAATTCTTTCTCGCTCGACGGTAGCATTGGGGACACTCTCTGCGACTTATGAGTTCCTCGAGCGTTGCTGGGGATGCCGCTGGTACTGGCCAGGCAAATTGGGACAAGCTGTGCCGAGCACCCGTGATCTGAGCATTGGCAGGCTGTTCGAGACTGGTTGGCCAGCTTTCAGCAACCGCTCGCTGTTTTACGATATCCCGCTCAATGATCCGGACGTCAGTTCTCGGGATACCGTTGTTTGGCACCGGCGTATCCGCATCGGCGGTTCTGAACCCGACCCCATTGGTATGCACGCCTTCCAAGGCTGGGCCAAGAAATTCGCTGACCAGCCGGAATACTTCGCTTTACAGGCCGACGGTACCCGCAAGGTGAACGAAGAGGCCGGCACGCATCTATGCCTGACCAATCCCGCAGTTATTGAAGCCGCCGCCAAAGAAAAAAGGGAAGATCTTCGGGAAAGTCCGCGCCGGCTGTTTGTCTCGGTGATGCCCGGTGATTCCAATGACTTATATTTTTGCCGATGTGAGAACTGTCAAAAGACCGTCTCGGCTGAAAAGGGCCGCAGTGGCAAGCATAGCAACGCAGTCTGGGGATTCGTCAATGCGGTGGCGGAGAAGGTAGCGAAGGAAATGCCGGGGCGCTATGTCAAGTGCTGTGCGTATGCAGATTATTGCCGTCGGCCGGATTTCTCGCTGTTGCCGAATGTCGCAGTGACACTCTGCTACGGGAATCCACCTCGAGGAGCGTTGGCCTACAAGCAACCCTGGCGTGAATTTATTGACGAATGGAGGCAGACTGGCGCACAACTCTATTTTTGGGAATACTGGAACAACAGCCGCTATTCGCGCGGCGTCTATGGCGCACCGGCCATCTATCCGCGGCAATTACAGGAAATCTATGCCCTGGACCGTGGCCAAATCAAAGGCCGGGTCATTGAGCTCTCCGACATCAATGCTGAGGGCGAGGGGGTGAGGTCCTGGGCCGACTGGATGTATGATTCGCTGAATCTTTACATCGCCGCTAAGTTGATGTGGAACCCTAGCTTGGATGTGCAGAAGGAGCTGGATTTGTTCTATCCGTTGTTCTACGGCCCGGCCGCTGAGGAGATGCAGCAGTTCTATGACCAGCTGGAATTGGCCTGGCTGAATTCCGGCTATAATCTCTCTGGCAAAAGAGTCTGGGACTGGGAAGTATGTTGGAAAAAGACCTATCCGCCAGAATTCGTGCAAAAAATGATGGGGCATTTGCGCCAGGCCGTGCAGCTCTGCGCGGACCAGGAGCCGTATCTGAGCCGTGCTAATAAGACTTTACAAGGATACTTGCCTTTCGAGCGCAATAGCCAGCGTTTTAGCGGTCCGCAGCCGAAACTTAATGACCCGCAGATCAACGTGCCTGTCACAGCGACTCCACCTACGATAGATGGCGATGTCTCCGCTGAAGAATGGTCGGAAGCCGCTAAAATTGCTAATTTCACCGACAGCTACCACGTCTATGTGGTTAACACTAGTACTGAAATCTACCTGCTGTATGATCAGGAATATCTTTACCTAGCCGCCAAAGCCAATACTCCAGAAGACGAGTTGGAAGTACAATTTGCACCGGAAGACAGCGGACAGCACGATGGACTGCTGTGGAATTATGAGGGCGTCGAATTCTTCCTGGCCGGTGCTGATGAAGAATGTTATCAGTTTATTATTTCGCCGGACAATCTGACTTTCGATGCTTACTGGCCGGATAACAGCGACAAGACGTCCCTGGCTCAAGGTATGGCTTGGAATTCCGGCCTGAAGGCTATGACCCGGAGAGAGGGTAAAAATTGGACTATGGAAGCTGCTATCCCCAGAGCCGCACTCAAATTCGCTCAACCGCTAGTTGACGGCGCCTATAGGGTCAATTTTGCCCGTAATCATTACACTCGTCGCGATGCGAAGACTAGCTGGAAATGGGAACAATCCATTTGGCAACCGACTTATGGGCCGTTCCGAAGGGTGGAGAAATTTGGCACGATGACCTTGAAATAATGAACCCTACTTCGGCTGAGGAGACAGATAGTCACTATCTTCTGCCTACAGCCGAATTGGCTGCCGCAGCAGAAATGCGTTCGCTGGCAGGAATATCTATTTTACGGTAAGCGCTCTTGTGCCAAGGCTAAGATTTGCCCTAAAATAGGCGCAGCGACCTTTCCGCCGCCGCCGCCGTTCTCCACTACACAAACGCCAATCAGGCGCGGGTTCTCCGCTGGTAAGCCGGCGAGGCACCAGGCGTGCGGTGCCTTGCCGGAGACTTCGGCGGTGCCGGTCTTGCCCAGCGCATTCAGCCCCGGCAAGGCCAAGGCTCGGCCGGTGCCGCCAGGCTGATGCACGCATTTGTACAGGCCGTTGCGGATGGCCTGCATATTTTCCTCGGACCAGGAATAAGACTCTAATAATTCGATCGGGTCATCGAGGAGGAAGCGCGGCTGCCAGGCTGAGCCGGTCAGCAAGGCGCAGGTATAGACAGCCATCTGCAACGGTGAGACTAACCATAGTCCCTGGCCGATAGCGGCATAGGCCGAATCTGAGGTATGCCAGCGTGTGTCCCGCGGCCGATGCTCCTTCAGCCCGGAAGGCGCGTAGCCCAGTCCCGCCGTCTCTTGGCGATATAAAAGCGTATTGAGCTTCTTGCCCAGTCCGAAAGTATCAAGCATTTTTTCCCACCCCTCGCCGCCTAGCCGTTGTCCAACTACGCAGAAGTAGGTATTGCAGGATTTAGCCAATGCGTCTTCCAAGCTGATGGCGCCGTGCCCGTAGCGGGCGCTGCAACCGATGCGGGCCTCTGCGTTGATGGCGAAAAATCCAGGGCAGGTAATTTTTTCCGTTGTGGTCAGCAAGCCCTCCTGTAGGGCTAGTATTGCCAGAAACGGCTTAAGGATGGAGCCAGGTGGGTACGCGCCGCTGATAGCTCGATTAAACTGCCCGCTATTCTTTGAGACCGCCTCTGGCGAGTTGAGATTATACGACGGTGCGCTGGCCAGTACCAGCACGTCGCCATTACGGGCATCCAGGAGTACAATCGCCCCGGCGTAGTTATATTGTGCGAATAACTCCTCCGCCAAGCGCTGTAGAGGTGAGTCCAAGGTCAGGCGGAGGTCTTCACCATTGACTGCCGGGTGCGACTCCAAAATGGTATTGCGGAATGCCAGGACGTCAGTTTGCAGCACTTCATTGCCGCCACTGCCACGCAGGCGGAAGTTCAGGGCAAATTCCAGGCCGCTGAGGCCGATTGGTTCTTTGAAGTTGGCGTTCCAGTACTGTTTCATATCCGGGTCATTGGGCTCGCCCAGACGAGTGAATCCCCGCAGTTGCGCCGCCAGGGTTGGCTGATCGTAGCAGCGTTTCCAGGAGAGGAGCAGCTCCGAGGCAGGGAAATCTTGCCGTCGCAAGGCCCAGCGGGCGATAGTCTCCGGTGTCAGATCTTCCCACAATGGTATGGGCAATGGGGTGCGGTGTTCAAGATGACGACGGATATCCTCTGGGCTGGGCTTAAAGCGGTAGAATTCCGGCCCAAGATACAGCGCCAATTCTGAGATCGCGACACTGACCTTCTCTAACGTGCGACGGTGGCTGTCTCTGGGGTCGCGCAACAAATCCGGTCGCATCACCAGGGTATATCTAGGGACCGTATAGTTTAACGGCGTACCCTGCCGGTCGGCGATGATGCCGCGCTTGGCCGGGACGTAAACTTTGCGGACTTGCTGCCGGCGGCTGCGTTGCGACAGGGTCTCACTTTGCCAGACCTGCACCCAAGCTATAACCAATAGCAGTAACAGCAGCAGGGCAAGGAAAAAGCCTAGAATTATTCGGCAATTTCTGCGTTGCCGAGATATCGCGGTCTCTTGATTTGCAGTTACTGAGGGCATAGCTCAGGCTTCTCTGGTGATTTCGGCCGGACGGCCAAAAAGCCGGTCCAAGAAATCCAAGATTGCAAAAAGCGGCGGTCCGGCAAAACAGGCATTAACTAACACCCCCAGGAGTAATTGCCGGGGCAGTAATGCCAGTCTGTTTGGCCAAGGTAGGGTGCCGGCTTGGAACAGCAAATTCAGCAGGACATAGAGCGTACTGGCCACTAGGCACAGTATTAACGGCGATCGAATAGGATATATGCTTTGTGGGAACTGCCGGCCCAGGAGATATGCTAAGTAGGTCAACAGGCAGAACAATAAGCTGCTGCCTCCCAAGGGTTGGAAGTTGCCGGCATCAAGCAGTATCCCGCCCAGAAACGACAGCGCTAAGGCCCAGAATAATGGCCGGCGGCACCCCAAGTAGGCTACTAGCAAGACGGCAGAATAACAGGGTATCTCAGGGAAATAAGCCGGCGCGACAATTTGCAGGGCGCAAAACAAAAGCATTAACATACTGTCTGCTAGGAGGATATATATATATCGCCAGATCCCCTGCCGAGTGAAGAAGAATTCCCGCAGGAGGTCTGGATTAAACGCGATACTGATTTCCAGCAGGCTGCGTTTGCGATGGTCGTTGACAGCGAAATTCATCGTGTTATTTGAGGATGGCGACCAGCAAGAATTTTAATTGTCCCAGTGGGGCTTTCGGGCTAATCTGATAACGGTATGCGCCGGCGGTGTCGGTCTCGACCTTACTGATGACGCCGATGGGGATATCAGCAATAAGGTGCTCACTGCCTAAATTACAGGTCACTACCTCGTCATCTATTTCAACCCTCGTAAAAGAGTCGCCACTTAATGAATACAAGGTCAGATGTTCGGGCGGGAAAAAACCGACAATGGCGGGTCGGGAGGTGTACTCGGCCGGACAGTGGATAATGCCGGAGATGCCTTTGCCGGCAATTTTGCAGGGCAGAGAGAATTTCGGGCTACCCAGCAGCGTGACTACGGCTTCGCGCGCTGAAGCCTCACTAATCACACCGACTAAGCCCTCCACACTGCGAACGGCCTGACCGACCTTCAGGCCATCACCGTAGCCGCGATTGATTAGCAGAGTGCCATAATAATCGCTGGAAGGATTGCGTTTGATGACTTCACAGACGACCAGCAGGTGGGGCTGTTCTGGGCGCTTGCTCAGACGTAAAAGATATTGCAGATAGTCGTTGTTCTGTTGCAGACCCTGGATTTTTTTTTCGGCGCTATATGCCTGTTGGCGAGCGAGGGTCAATTCCTGCAACAGCGTGTCGCGTTCGTCCACGGTCATATTTTCTGGCAGTCCGCCCAGCGCTTCACGGGTCATCCGAGCGCCGATGGCCGTCAGGCGTTTGCTTGGCTCCATAAAGAAGCGCCCGGCACCCATTATGCGTTCGCTTACCCCAGAGGGTAAAAAAAACAAGCTGAGCGCGAAAGCAATGCAGCAAAGCCAGAGAAATATTTTGGAGGGTATTGTTGGCATACCATTTTTCATTCGGCTGCCGCAGGCATTGTCTGATGCGAGTACCGACGCTGCAAACAGAATTTGGTCAGCATTCGATGCTGCTCAGCTATCTTCAATAGCCGTACTCGCTCAGGGCGTCAGCACCTAGTTCGCGAACCAGGAGTTCCTTAAGGTCGATTGAGACGCCGCGAGTCACACCGTCGGCGATGGATTTGCCTTGCGCCAGACTCTCTTCCGCGCCTTGTAAGACCAGAGAAGTATAAAAGCCTAACGAGGTGGGATTCATCATCTGTTCACGGACTTTTGCGCTGAGTTGGCCGTTGTGGTTGGCGACGAATTTTTGGTATATCCGGCCTGGGCTGCTGATGCCATAGCCAGTGACGGTGCCGTCTTTCTCAAAGTTTCTGAACAGCGGGTTAATTTCGAAGATACCGTCTGGGTGCAGTTCGCGCAATCCTGGGGTATCGATACCGAGGTCGAAGGTCGCTTCACTACAGACCATCCGGCTGGACTGTACCGTCAGGGCGTGTGCAGTATTGGGGAGATGCCAGCCGCTGATGATGTGCGCAATTGCACCATTGGCAAAAATGATTTCTGTATCGCAGAGGTCGAAGCCTTTTACTGCTACTGGGCTAAGGCTGGGCAGTTTGTGCGAGAAGCCAACTGAACGCACCTCAACCGGCCGCAAATCAACAATCTTAATCAAGGCATCGCACATATGCACGGTCAAAAAAGAAATCGGGGTATTTTTTTCGGCGAAATCTGGGGTAGCGAAAAACATCGGCACGTGATTGGGGTCAGCCACCATCAATTTATCGAGCATAAACCAGACGCCTGACTGGAAGCGTCCGTAACGGCCACTTTGATAACGTGATTCAGCTTCCTTAATCCTTGGGTCTTCACGCTTGTGGAAGTCAATGCCCAAGAGTCGGCCGGTGCGCTTAGCGGCCTGCAGCATCGCGTGTGTATCTTTGATTGTCGAAGCTGTGGGCTTGGGTACCACGACATCGAGGCCAGCTTCCAGGGCAGCGATTGTTGGTGCGGCGTGGATATGGTCTGGGGTGTTGATTTGCGCGGCATCAAGTTCTACCTTGGCAAACATCTCTTGGTAGTCTTTGAAACGACGATTTTCCGGGATCTTGAAAGTATCACAGAACCAATTCCGGAACTGGTCATTTGGGTCAGCGACTGCCACGACATCAAGTAAAGGGCTGTAGTCGCTGCGGTAATACAAATACTGATAGATTTCCCGCACCACAGAACCGACACCGACTACACCAAGACGCAATTTTTCCATTGAAATATCTCCAAGCGATAATTTTGAACTCGAACAAACAAAGAATTGGGCACTATTTATAGTTTAGCCGTTTTAGCGAAAAGTGCAACTTAGATGGCCATTATGGGTCGACTTTTTCCAGAAAAAACTCCCACACTGCGGCCCACATCCGCAATAAATCTTCCTGTCTGACATCTTGCGCGTCCATCCCGGTCGGGAGGTCGAGGGGGAAAGTGACTGCAGCAGCATTGGCCAGGCACTGACCGACTTGTACTTCAGCACGAAACTTCGCGAGGTCGAGGAAAATCTTCTGCAGCTGTCCGTCTGCTCCTAGGGTGAGTTGTATTTCTCCGGCAAACAGCGCGTTTTTGCTCCGCAAGCAGAGGAGCCGTCTGCCATCGGCTAGTGGGTTGGGTTGAACTTCCAGGTATTGACTGAGAATTTCCGGTGCTGCTTCCAAAGCTGCCAGGAAGCTGATCCCCATTTGGAAACGGAAGTATCGTTTAGGGGTGAGGTACTGTGCAGTCATACGTCCGGATTGAGCGTCTTTTTGGCCCACAAAGAGCTTGTTGTTCTTACCACTCATCCAAGGTGTGCCGTTGCCGTCAGTGCCCCAGGCGAATTCACCTAATTCTGGTGCTTTGCCATTGAGGCGGAAGGCGTTGCCAAGACGTAGGAATGACAGGCTGAACTGGTGCTCCTTGCCGGCATTATTGATTGTCCCCTGTGCTGCCAAAGCGTGCCCCTGGCCGGATAAAGGCGGCGTGAACATCTTTGCCAAGGAAGAGCAGAGCCCGGCCACTTGGGCTAAGGCTTCTTGCTCGGCTGTAGCAGCAACAGAGTCGCCTGCCGGGAGGTCGGCAGAAAAGAAGTCGACATTTTGTTTGACCAAGCTGGGCAAAGCCGAAATGGCGGTGTAATGCGTCGCGCCAGGCAACCAAGTGACATTCTGGCAAGCGCTGACTGCTATCAGCTGACGAGCACAATCCGGCGGAATGACCTCGTCATTCTCGGCAAAAACCAGCATCAGTGCATCGCGTTTGCTTAAGCTCTGTAGCGCACTGCCTTGGGCTAGAGGGTCGATTTTGGCGAATGTTTCCCAGATCCGCTCCTGATTTGCAGGAGTCTGGTTGGCGATGAAGTCCTTGAATTGCCTTGTCTCGCGAGCGAAGCTGAAAATGCGCTTCAGGTTGCCGCCGCCAAGCATTGCGACCACGCGTTGGATTCGCGGTTCGCTGCCGCATAGGCTGGTCGATAAGATGGCCCCCAGGCTTGTCCCAGCCGCGCCAATCTTTTGGGCATTGACGGCTGGCAGCGAGGTGAGGATATCAATGGCTCGCTTGGCATCGGCCTGTCCTTGCCTGAACGACTCCAGGAAGACTTCGGTGGAAGCAAACACGGCCTTCCTGCCAGCTTGACCGGAGCGTTCGTTAAAATACGGCATTTTGCAAAACATTGCTGGGATGCCGGCCCGGGCCAGGCTGCCGCAGAGCAGCCGTTCCAATTCATAGTTGCCGTGCAAGATATGGAATACCAGTACTGCAGGTCGGCTGCGGGAACCAGAGTCATTCTCGGCTTGTCGGGGCAAAAACAATTCGCCGGGGACGGTGTTGTTTTCCGGTAGCGCGCTGACAATTGCTGACGGGAAGGTGAATTTATAGGCACTGATTTCCGCGTCCTGTTGCAATAGTTCAGCAATAGCTGTAAAGCCTTGACCAGTACTGCTGCC
>CAZUCG010000040.1:0-11373 GCA_964619145.1 uncultured Lentisphaeraceae bacterium
TTTTAACCCAAAGGAAAAGAAAAATTCTTCCAAAAAAAAAAATCCGCGCAAATCTGGGGCTAGGCCTCCCCCCCCCCCCTCTTGTTTTCTGTGTTTTTTGCGTTTTTGCGGTTAAAACTATCTTTGCCTTTTCAGATGGCCTCTAGCTATAATTTAAGGCCGGCGCATTTCGCCTGCAAGCACCCACCACCACCGGAGGAAATTGTCGATGCTGGAAATTACCAATTTGCGCCAAGGCGCAGTACTGAACCACAACCACGGCCTGGAAAAAGAAGACTCGCTGAGCGTGCGCTTGGAAGGCTTGTCTAGCGGCGGCTACCCAGTGAAGATCAACGGCATCCCCGCCGAGATGAATGGCCGGCGATTCTTTGCCGACGTCGCGCTGACCGAGAAATTCAACCAAGTCAGCGCCTCGGTCTTGACGCCCTTTGGCGTCTATTCGCAAGAGCTGACTTTGGTCTGGGACAAGAAGTCTTTCCGGCGTTGCAACTTCTATATCGACGACCATATATTTTTCCTGACCGACTTAGCCAAAGAGCGACCAAAACGCGCTTTCGAGCACTTCTATCTGGCCGGTTTGAAAAAAATCCACGACCGACTCGGCCTGAAAGTCACCTTGAATTGCTTCTACCACAATGACCACCACGAATTCACGCTTAATAACCTGCCGGATATCTGGAAGCAGGAGTTCATCGACAATTCCGACTGGCTGAAGTTGTCCTTCCATTCCTACGGCGAATTCCCCGATCGGCCATACTTGGAAAGCACAGCCGAGGAATTCGGCCGCGATTACGACTTGATCCAAAACGAAATTATCCGTTTTGCCGGCGAGCAGACATTCATCCCGCCAATCGTCATCCATTGGGGAAATGTGCATCCAGCTGTGGCCGCAGAATTCATCCGCCGCGGCAGCCGCTGCTATTCGAAGACATTCCGGGCCAGGGTTATGGGCGGACCAAGCCTGGTTGACCGCCAGCGCGGCGGAGACATGGGCAACATCGAGCAGCGCGCGACCTCCGGCGTGGACCGCCTGGCCCCGAACGAAGGCCTGAAGATGCATTACGATGTCGCAGAAGAAAATAGCTATCTCGATTCGCACAAAGCGTATTACGACCCGACCCTCGGTATTTTCTTTTTCGCACCGAGCCCCTGCAGCTGCAATCTCACCGCGCTGGAGGAAATCCCTAAACGCTATGAGAATTACTTCCGCGCGGCGGAGAAACTCGGCGTCGAGATTTGCGGCGGCGCCTGCCACGAGCAATACACATTCCCATACTACTCGAATTATATCCCGGATCACCTCGAGCGCATCGAAGCAGCGACCCGCTGTATGGTCGAAGGCTGGGGCTGCCAGCCGATCTTCTACAACGACGGCATCCTCGGCAACACCGCTTGGGATTAAAATTAAGGCGCTGGGTTTTAACTCCAAATGCAATCGCCTAACCTCAAAAAGCCAGATCAGGAAATATCAATGCGTAACCACGAATTAGACCAATATCGGCCGATTCCGTTCTACTTCCTGAACACGACTGCACCGGCAGACCTCACCCAGGCAGAAATCAACCAGGCAATGCGCAACGTCCGAGACTCCGGGTTCGCTGGCATTGTGCTGTTTAACAAACCGCCAGATGGCTTCGACAATGAAGCGTACCTGAGCGATTTTTGGTTCGAAGTAACGGAGCGTTTTATCCTGGCCACCCGAGAACAGGAGCTGGCGCTGTGGATCAACGACGGCTTCGACTTCCCGCCGGGGGACGCGGGCGGACGCATTACACAACGCAATCCCGAACTGACACAACTGCGCTTGCGCCCCAATCCAGAAGGGCGGCTCGAGGTCGCGACGGTACCTTGGGGCGCACCAGCTTTCGAGGAGCCGGAAAGTTCAAGGCTGTTTATCGAAATCGTTTACGAGGAATACTACCGACGCTTGAATAAATATTTCGCTAATGGCATCAGTGGATTTTTTTCTGATGCCGATAACCGGAGAGTGACTACTAACACCCCCGGGGACCTGGACGGTGAGCGCTACTACCCCTGGAGCAGAAATTTCTCCCCCGCATTCCAGGAACGCTTCGGTTATGCGCTGGAGCCACGCTTGCGCGGGCTGTTCGCCGGCACTGACCGCTCGGTACTGCGTGATTACTGGCGTCTGGCCGGAGAACTCTACCAGCAATGGTTCCGTAACAATCATCAGTGGTGCCAAGCCCACAACCTAAAATACACCTTCCATACTTCTGATACCGGACCGCAGGAATTCGAGAACTGTTACCGCTCTTCCGCTTTCAGCGAAGGAGCGCCACTGGAGCTGCTGCAAAATGCCGATCTGCCTGGCACCGACCACGAAGTCGCCGTACTTGACAGCGGCACTCATTATGACGCGCGACTATTCCACCCGGCCGTGACCCTAGGCGGCGGCACAGAGCGCTCCCAACATCCGAACTTCTACCACACCGCCCGCGACCTACGGGCAAAATACGCCGCTAGCGCGGCATTCTTGAACCATCGCCCGCGGGTTATGTGCGAGATGTTCGCCGCCACCAACTGGGGCACAACATATAACGAACTGCGCCAAATAGCGACCTGGCAAATCCTGCAAGGCGTGAACTTCATCGTCCCACACGCAGTACATCACCGACTGCACCGCAGTACTAAATTTTTTGCTCCACCGGAATTTATGCATAGCCTAGCTCGGCACGGCCTGCGGGAATTCAATGACTACCTGGCTCGCTGCTGCCTGGCGGCCTCACAAGGCGAGTACCCTGCCGAGATTGCTGTCGCTGACCCGACTGAAGCTGTCTGGCAAGGACAAAGCAGCGAGCCATTTTTCAGTCTTTGCGACCGTTTGAACCGACAGGGCCTGAATTATGTCATCTGTGAACAAAAATCTGCCAACCAATTCCAGCGCGTCCTCGACTCATACCAACAGAACGCACCGCTGCCAGACAGCGGCATTAATTTTACCGGCGGCGACTTGGCCGCAATGCATCGACGACTGCCTGACGGCCAGGAATATCTACTGCTCGGGAATGTCTGGAGTGCAGACACCCTGCAAGGACAGCTGTCTTTCAATGACAAAGTCTTCGAGCTTGAACTGGTGTCCGGCGAAATTGCCATCCTCGGCGGGCCGTATGAGTGCTATCGCCAACCCCTGCCAACGCAAGTCAGGCGCGTCATCGACGGCGTTCTGCCAGTACGCTGGGACGCACCGAATTGCATCCCATTCAATCAGCATCTTTCTTTCCGGTGCACAGCCACCCTACCACTCAGGTTACTGGTCCCAACCGAGCAAGCACAGGCGGTTTTCTATGCCGGGCAGCAACTGACCGGTGGCAGCCCAGAGCGATTATTCGACGATAAGTACAGCTGTTTTGAACTGCCAAATAACTCCGCTGATGCGGAGATACACCTCAGCACAGCGGCTGCGTTCGACACCCCGTGCCTGCTGCTAGGAGAATTCGACCTCGACTTACAGACTACCGGCGATTATCAGCACAAAGCTATGAGCAGCTATATGTTGAATATGTATGACCCGGCGACAGCCGAATTCACCCTCAAACCACGCCGTCAGGCGCTTGCCTCCGCTTGCGGTTGGGAACGCCAAGGGCAAGTCTTTTACTCTGGCAAAGTCAGCTATGACCTCGGCCAGCAGGAAATTCTGCCTGGTGACGAGCTGCGGCTGCCAGATGTCTGCGGAATTGTAGAGCTGGAGGCAGACGGACAAATGCTCGGCAAACAGATCTTCGCCCCCTATCGCTTCCCGCTCGACAAACTGTGCGGCCGGCATCGCCTAACCCTGCATTGTTACAACACAATGGCCAACCGCTTGGAGCGGTACGCCAAGCCCAGCGGATTGTTGGCCGCACCAGAAATCGTAGCAATCGGGCGCAGCAGCTAAAGCCAATACTGATTTTTCAGCTTGCTTTGCTATTCCCACAAATGACAACTCCGCCACATCGGCCAAGTCGCGTGCGCGATTGCCGGCATATTTACGGCGAAAGGCTGCCGCAGGTACGTGGTTCGCAGAAATTCCACATGCTTCTGGACAAATTCCCGTAATTCCCGGCGATTGGCAGATTTTTCGCGATACAAGCGCAAAAAATCCGCCTCGCGCTGCGCGAATTCCAGTCCAGCCTGCAAGAATTCCACCCGCCGGCGCTCACGGCTATCCGGGCCGGTCTTATTGGCAGCATCCTGCAATGCCTGCGCCATTTCTGCCAACACTGCAGGTGTATAATAATACGGTATTTTTTCCGTCAGAGAGAGGGTGCGGTTGCTCAAATCCTCCTGCTCACTGATTTCTTCGGCCTGGTTCGCCGCCAGCCGGTCGGTGAGTTCTTCGCATAACGCGAAATAGTGGCGAACATCCGCCGCTCCAGCAGCAAAACCGCTGCGGCAGTAATCCTGCACGATCTCCTCTAGCTCCTGTGACGGGTCCCAAAGCAACTGAGCCAGCACATAAAAATTCAAGCCACTGGTGGCCCAATGATGGGTCAGAGAATCAAAATCACTGGAAATCATCCCAGTCTGCCAACAATGCTTGATATCACGGTCGAGTTTACGGACGTACACGCAAGGCATACCGTGCCCTTGCAACAGAAGGTTTGGTCGTAGTCTCAACTCCTTGGCCAAGCCGGCCCAAAAATCCCAGCTAGCTCGGTCACGTTCCAGCGCCTGGTCATTGAAATACTGCAAGCCGACATAACAGACCATAAAATTTTCAGGCACATCTTGATAATATAATGGCGGTGCGGCATAACTTGAATATGCCAAGTATAACGGAGTCATCTCTGGTGAGATCGCCTGTACTCTTCTGGCGACCTCGCAGGTAAACCGCAAAACCCGGTCTGTCATCCCAGGATACTGAAAGACCGGTCGATTTCTACCCAAGAACACCCTCCAAGTACTCAGCAGACTCGTCTGGGGATCCCAGGCGCGGCAGGACGGGCAGAGGCAAAAGATGTCCCAAGAGCCGCCATCCGAAGGCGATACAGAGAAATACCGCAGTTCCGAATGGCGCTGTTTTTCCGCCTGGATGTCCTCCGCCGCCTGACGAATAACCTCGGGATTGCTCTTGCAGATGCGCACGTGTCGTTCGTGAACTTCCCTGGTGCCATCGAACTGCAAGGCAAAGAACTCCGGCTGCTCCCGAAATCGCTCTCGCCAGGAATAGAAATTCCCACCCCCGCCGATTGGTAGTTTCCCGCCCAAGCGCTGGGCCGGCCACCACTCGCCGTGGTGCTGCAACAATTCGAGGGTATCACGCGGGTCGAGGCCCAAGCGGTCACAGCCATTAAGGAAGGAAGGCGAGCGGTTTAGCTTGACCTCCTCGCCAGCAGCCGCCTTCCAGGTGTTCGCACCACTCGACAAGCCGTTGCGGATGCCACGCTGGCACAACGCCGCGCAATCGCTGAACATCCCCTGCGGGATGGCGATTGTCGGCTGCAAAGGATATGCCTCGCCGTGCTCACCTGGCCAAAGCAACCGATAGTCGAGATATTCACGTAAAAAAGTTTCTACGACCAAGGATAAATTGGTTGCAGTTAGGCTAAGGATATTACCGCGACAAGCTATCCGGACTGCGGCGCCTTGCAGCGGCACCTCGGCTAACATCCCGGCATCGCGGGCCAACTGCGTCTCTCCGAGTGAAATCAACGCCGGAAATTCCTGCGGCCCCATTTTATACACGGCCCGGCCCGTAGAGTCCTGGACGATTTTTAAGCGTTTTTCCGCGACCACCGGCCATTCCGCGCCGGAGAGCAATTTACCCACTCTAGCCAAACGGCGCGCCGGCAGCAGCAGCCAACTGCGGGCTTCAGCCACGACGATACACGCCCTAGCTTGACCATCCTGACTCAGAACCAACGGCGCACCAACAATATCCTGGCGAAGGCGATTACTGCGCAGTTCCCGCAATTTGCGCTCTCTTGCCGGCAGTGGCGCATTCTTCTCCGGGCCCAGCGGCACCGGCTCCCAGACCTCCCGTTTTTCCTCGACAAGTTCCGTCCCTGCCTGCAAGATAATACTCTGCAACATTTTTGCGAACGGAAAGAACTGCTCCAAGCTGGCATTGGCAGTCTGATGATATGGTTGCGGAAACGAAGTATATGACGCACTCAATCGGGCGTTACAAAAATAGACTCGGCCCCGGCCAAGAGCATTGACCGCTAGAAGCGCGACATCATCTGCGCCAATATAAGCCTTGGCACTGCGCAAAATGGACAAGCCAGAAAACGGCCCTCGTAGCATAAATTTACCGACATCAGGATGACCGCCCAAGCCTAGCAACAGCGGTGCTTCTGCAGCAAGTATCTTGGCCTCGCCGGCTATCTCGGCCAGCTTCTCCGCCCCCAATAGCTGTCCGAGTGCAGGCGGCAAGACGCCAGCAACTGGCCAAATGCAGCCGTCGCCTAAGAAAATTATGCAGCCGCCATTCTGGACATACTCAATTGCTGACGACCAGTCATTGCGCGGCGACAACAAATGCCCGGCTTTGGGATCCTGTCCATTCCCCAGAAGATAGATGACAGCGGAATATTTTTCGTAGTCCGCCAGGGTATTGCTCCAAGGCAATGAGCTGACAGCTGGTTTGCGTGCGTCCCATTGCGGATTAAAGACCGTCTTGAGCAGCAGTTCCTGCAACCGCATCGCCGCCGGGCTGACCACCAGTGCGGTTGGCCGGGCAGCCAAAACGCCCGCCAAGAACATAAGCCAAACAAATCTACCCATAATACCTCGATAATCTTATGATTGATGTTGACTGCTACTCTAGTTATATGCTAATACAGGGTGCTCCAATATGGTTTGGCGGCGGCATTGCCTGCCGTGCTATAATCTCTGGCCTTAATGCCAAAATAAGGCATCGCCAACTTGTATGATTGCAAATGGCCGTCATAGCATAGCGTGTTGTTTCGCTCATTATGCGGGAAGACATTCCAGTCTGCCCAATAGAAACGCGTATAGACGCAACCGCCAGACTGCCGGCCGATTTCGGTAGCCATAACTTTTTGCCCTGCGCTTTTGACCTTATAGACAGGGTGCTGGCCGTCACTGAAAAAAACTCGATCCGCCCAGGCATAGAAGACTTCTCCTGTCGGGGTCGTGGCATAGGGATTGATGTAAGTCACAGGGCAAAACAACGCCGGCCCTTTACTCCTAGCAACACCGGGCGTGCCGGTGGTCATCTGGTAGCCGTAATAATTAGCGAGCAGCATATAGATCTTAGTAGAAGTAGTACAATAAGGCAGATAATCCTCATAGTCCTCGGCATAGAGGAAATTCATCAAGTAGAACTGCTTGAGGTTACCAGCGCACTTGCTCTGCAAGGCAACCGCCCGGGCCTTACTGAGCGCCGGCAACAGCATCGATGCTAGGACAGCGATGATCGCGATGACTACCAACAACTCAATCAAAGTAAAGTGCCGCCGAATCACGGAAATCGAAAATCGTTGTGCAACTTTCATCTTTCACCTCTTTTTCAGTAGTATGTCAGAAATAGTAAAAAACCCACTGCCCGCACGATCTGGCGGTTCATTCTTCTGAAGTGCTCACGGACGGCAGAATGCGAGCAAAAAGTTTCTTTGTAGTCGCGATGGCCAAAGACCGTCCGCTGGAAAAAAGCACCTTGTCAAACAGTTTTGGTAGCAAGGCAAAGGCCTCTTCGCAACATAGCGAGGAGGCGACAAAACAGTATGGCCGAGCCGACACTTTAGCAGGATGTTCGTGGAAATAGCGCAGGTATCCACGCAAGGGATCGCCATAGAGGAAAATCGCCTCGATGTGCTCTCGTTCAAACAACCGCTTAAACTCACTGTAACCATCATTGGCACAATGACAAATCAGTTCAGGCGAAGTGATTATCCCGCAGTCAGCCGCCGCCAGCCGAAACCCCTCCACACAGATACGGTCAGAAAGGCTGTCGCCATAGCCAAATAAACAACCTATCTTGCGGCCCCGAAACTGCTCCTGAAATACATTCCGTAATTTTTCTCGAACTGCCTGCATCGCTCCCTCGCAGGCCATTTGCGGATGCTTTGCCGAAATATCACGATAGCCAAACACGATGTATGGGAGATTAAATCTCGCCAAATCCGCCAGAAACTTGTCGCTGATATTATGGCCATTGATGACCATACCGTCAAATTCAGAGTCCTGCTCAAGCATCTTGCAGATACTCTGACGATTCCAGTAGTTACTCAGCATTACCGGTTCGAAACCGTATCCATACGATACTTGGAACACACCATCAGTGGTCTGGCTGCAAAACATCGGATTAACATCATTCAAGACATAAGCGATGCGATGAAAATAGCCAGTCAGCAGCTGCGCACAGACATAGTACCCACTTCCAGGGCGAGCGAAAATCAACCCACCCACGGCCAAATGACGCAATGCATAATGCACCACGTTGCGGTCAAGGTCAAAACGCGCCGCCAAATCCCGGACACTGGGCAAGCGTTGCCCGGGCCGGAACTCGCCGCTATGCAAAGCCCTTTTCAGGGAAAGCATAACTGCTAAGTACTGCGGTTCGAAGACCTTGCTTCCAGTGCTATTGCGCTTTGCCATCATCTGCTGCAGGAGTCTGAAGTTATTCCAAGACCATCCGGATATTATCGAGATTGAGCGTCAGAGGCTGCTCGCTGGGATTGCGGAATTTCAGCCCCAGCGTGTACTCGCCTGGCTGTAACACCAAGCGCTGGCAGCCGATTTGATTCCATTCGCCAGGCAAGACAATCTCACGGTTCAGCCAGCTGGCTTTCATTGGCTGAGTATTGACCTGCACCTCCAGACAGGCCAATGGATCGCCGACATTGCGCAACCAAAGGCTTAACCACAGACCTCGACTGACCTCAGCGACGGCGGGACGCAATGACGTAACCGAGAGTTCGGCGCCTGGTTGTAGCACTGCCTGCAGGCTGATACCTTGGTTGGCGTGGCTGGTAACCATATAGTTATTTCGTTCGTCATAATTGCAGCCGCTGACGAATTCATACTCCGCCTGTCCTCGGCTGACCTTGATATCCCAGCCATAACCACGATACTCGAAGGAGCCATTGACCAAATAGCTGAACTTCTTGGCAGCCAATTCGATATCCGCCGCTTCAGCCAGGGTTTTCCAAGGGCGGAGATGCAACGATGAAGCGGAGATGAACTGCCCGATATCAATGGCCGGACGGTCTGCCAACGACAGCAGTAAGTGCCCGCGCTTGTTCTCAGCTGCAATCAGAGCCTTGGCAATCTTGCTCAAGTTGGAGCGCTCCATACGTACCTCTTCAGCAGCAGGCTGGACTAGCGACATATCCACACCTGCTGCTGCCAGAAGCTGACGGGCACGAATGCACTCGGTCCTACCTTCTGCAAAGGTATGCCCATAACAGATAAATCCAACTCGGTCTTTCTCCGCCTTCCTCTGGGCCTGCCTCTTCGCCTGCAGGAGCAAACCCTTCCCCTCCTGGAGGAATTCAGGAGTGAATATTTCAAGATATTCAACGTGTCTAGCGGCATACCCGTTAGAGTAATGCTGCTGGATTTCTGAAGGCTCACGGGTGGCAGCCGCACGGCCGACCGTTGCCACTCGGTCCTCAAGAAAATTAAAATATTGCAACATCGTCTTGCTGGCGGCCCCGAAGCCCTTATCACAAAAATCCTGCAGTAATGCATCTCGTTCCAAGGTCGGGTCCCAAGCCATCTTAGTCAAGACATAGAGGTCGCTGGCTCGTGCAGCGAAGGAGTTTCCCGTCTCCCCATAGATACCGGCAGCATTAACGGAATGCAGCAGCTGCAGGTTCTCGGCAATTTTTCGACTGTTGAGCACAGGCAAGTCTAAGGTGTAATGCGTCCCCCAGTATTCTCGGCCAATAATTCTGGCGCCCAGTTTTCCTAAACCAACAATCCTGTCGTTAGTCGCCTGCTCTTTTTTTGAATCATAGTGCTCTTCTGCCATATAGCAGAGTGACAAGTATACGTTTGAAGGGAGCCTCTCGATGCTGTTCGGCACGCCCGAGAACCAGCTGTAAGAAAACATCCCGACCTTGGCCTCCGGATTTAGCTTCTGCACCTGGCTGGCGACATCGCAGAGAAAATCGTACATCCGATTGGTCAGATAAAAACCCTCGCTGTACATAACCTGCCCGGCATCTTGCCGCAGACATTCAGCACATTCGCAAAAACCATAACCGTCATTGGGTGAAATAGACTGCATCTCGCCTGTCTCAGCCGCCCTCTTCGCCACCTGCTCCGCAATAATACGGCGAACTTCCGGATTGCTGGTGCAAAGTTGTGAGCAGGTCTGGATGCTGTTGTCCCAAGTACGCGTCGGCACCTTCGGTTTGAGCAAACCTACCCAGCGCTCGGGCGTGACCAAAGAATAGTACTCCGGATGTTCCCGGCCATAGACATCACGCGGCACCAGACCACTAAAAGCGTGCCCGACCCGAAGGTTGAAGGATGCGCCAGTCTTGACGTGCTTCAGCCAGGCTGCCGTCTCGCGATTGCTAGCTTGGCTGCGCTTGGTTGAACCATAATGGAAAGAACTAGTCAGACGCAAATCCAACCCAGGCCGGGTTATGCTCACGCCGATCGGACAAGAAAACGGCGGTTGTGGCTCCACAACTGTCCCGGTCTCACCTGGCCATAACCAGCGTACGCCGCAATACTTCTCCAAGAAATCGTAAACTGCAAAAGCCGTACATTGCTGAAATTTCTCGCTGCCGAACAGAAACAACTGCTCTTTTTGCACTTCCAGAACACAAAATTCCCGACCAGGTTTTTCTTCTTCGCCCATCTGAAAACCCTCTGGGAGCACGCCAATAAATAAGCCTGCTGCAGAGGCACTCTCCTCAGAATATTGCTTGACTAAATACTGCTTGGAGAAGACCCGAGCTAAATAACTGCTGAACTCATCAGCTAGGTCTTTATTCCTGCCGCCATAATATATCACCGCGTCCGACTTCCCCAACTCAAACGCACCACTCAGCGGGGCAATGCCGACCAACAAGAGTCCAACTATACGCAGTTTGCTCCAAAATGACATCAGAATGCTCCTTGATTTAACCAATATTTAAGACGGTTGGAAAAGCTTTCAAGACAATTCTAAAATATATCTGGCGCTATTCTAAAATACAAATACAGAAACGACATTTTTCAGGCAACGTCTTGATTTTGAGGATAGCAAATGGTAATCTAATAAAATGCTTCTTGTTTTTCTCTATTGCCTACTGAGCAAAATTTCCATTCAAGCATCGGGATGATAAGGTTAAGTCAAGATTGCCTCGAAGTTCAGAGTTCCTGACCCCGTCTGCTCAAAAAAGAAAAATTTGAGGAAAAAGGGGTTGTGGCTAATGGCTTTTTTCCCTATTGCATTTTTGAGGTTTAGCC
>CAZUCG010000041.1:0-11341 GCA_964619145.1 uncultured Lentisphaeraceae bacterium
AAATGGGTTGACGTGGTGTTTAAGTTTTATGAGGGCAAACCCTATAGCGTGGGCAAGGTCGCCGTCGTCGGCAATAACCGCTTTGGGACAGAAGAACTGCTGAGCAAGACAACTCTCAGCAGTGGGCAAGTCTACGATGCGCGAATTGAGAGCAAGGATATGACGGCGATGCGTCGCGAATACGAAGTGTTGGGCTATGGCGAACTAAAATTTGTCCCTCAGCATACTACTGACAAGGCGACCCAGACTGTCGATATCACCTACAAGGTCGTTGAGGGTACGCAGTCACGCATTCGCGATATCGTAATCGTGGGCAACGAAGTCACCAAAAATAAGGTCATCCAGCGGGAATTAGCCATCCAAGCTGATGACTATACCGACCTCGGTCGGATCAATCTCTCAAAACAACGCTTGCAGAATCTCGGCTACTTCGAGACGGTCGAGATGTACCCCATTGCTACGCCAATTCCTGATTTGCGCGACTTGCGGATTGACTTGAAAGAGCAGAGCACCGGCACGATGTCGGTGGGGGCAGGCTTCTCCAGCGAAGATTCGGTGATGGGCTTCCTGGAATTCTCCGAGACCAACTTTGACTTAGGGCGCCTGTTTGACTGGCCGCCGAAAGGCGGCGGCCAGCGTTTCAGGGCTTACCTCGGTATCGGTAACGACGTGCAGAATGTCAGCGTCTCACTGATTGAGCCGGCTTTCTTGGACCGTGACTTGGAGCTGGCGACCGACTTGTTTATGAATACCCGATTCGAAGACGAGTATGACGAGCGCCACGTCGGCGGCAGCGTGATGCTCAGCTGGCCTATCGCCTTCCGCCTGCCGGGAGTAGAAAAAGTGGAATTCTGGCGGCTGGGCTTGGGGCTGAGAGTCGAGCATATCAACATCTCGGATGTCGATGACCTCCGCTGGGATACTGACGACGAGCATTTTGACTATATTAACCATAGCATCGAGGATGAAGAGGGTGGAGAATTCGCCAACCGTTTGATTTTACGCTTGACCCGCGACACTCGTGACCAGTTCCGCTTCCCGACCCGTGGCTCACGCATAGCGTTGGAATCAGAGTTCGTGACTTCGGCGTTGGGTAGCTACAGCGACTACTTCCGCTTCCACGCCGGCGGCATTAAATATATGCCAATTGTGCAGGATTTCGTTTTGAAGATGAGCTTGGATGGTTGGGCAGCCTCACATTTGAGTGGCGATGACATTCGCATCTTTGACCGCTATTTCGGTGGTGGCTATGGCACCATCCGCGGCTTCAAGCGCCGCGACGTCAATCCGGTTAACTACAATGAGAACCCTATCGGCGGCTTGACGATGCTGATGGGATCAGTAGAATTGATCAAGCCCATCAAGGACTTTATGTTCGTCAGCATTTTTACCGACATCGGCAATACTTGGTGGGATAGTTTTGATGCCGACCTTGGGGATTTGAATATGAGCGTCGGCGTCGGGGTCCAATTTAAGGCCGTGCCGATTCGGCTGGACTATGGTTACCCGATTACCACCGCAGGCGATTACCTGGATGGCAAGGGCGGACGGTTCCATTTTAATATCGGCATCTCTTACTGAGGAACAAACGGCCAGCGCGGCAGAGACTGCCGCACCCCGTCAATTCGCGCGTGAAAATATTCAACTGGTATATCGCCAAAAATGTACTGCTGAACCTCGCTATGGCACTGCTGGTGCTGGTCTTTGTGATGCTCAGCGCGCATTTTTTCCGAGCTTTCGACCTGCTGGCTCGTGGTGTCTCACCGCTACTGCTGGGAAAGATGTTGCTGTATCTGCTCCCAGATGTGTTGCGCTTTGCTTTGCCGCTGTCGATGCTGGTTGCTAGTGTACTAGTCTTCAGCAGGATGTCGGCAGATAACGAAGTCTGCGCCTTGAAAGCCAGCGGCGTTAGCTTGTGGCAAATTATCTCACCCTGCCTGATTCTCAGTGGCCTGTTAAGTATTGTCTGCTGCTTCCTCTCGATGTCGCTGGCGCCGGGAGGCCGTTACTTAGCACGACAATTACAATGGGAGGCATTGACCAGCAGCCCATTAGCATTGCTGGAGCCGGGCAACGTCAGCAAACTCTCGGACCGCAGCAGCGTGCTAATCGGCCGTAAGCAAGGGAACGTCCTGTATGACCTGCAGTTTTTTGAGACTGACCCTGAGGGCCTGAAATTGCGTGACATCACTGCCCGCCGCGGTGTGATCGTCAATGATGCGGAAAAACGCAGCCTGGAGCTGGTGTTGAAGGACTTTACTTTGTCCGAATATTTGTTCGGGCAGCTGGCAAAACCAGGCGAGGTGTTGCCGTTTTTGCGTTCAGAGACGATGACCATACCCTTGGAATATGGCGCGGTTCAAGAGCGTAAGCCATTGAAGCGCAAATTGAAGATGATGAGCGCCAAGATGCTTTTTGCCGATAT
This sequence comes from uncultured Lentisphaeraceae bacterium, assembly GCA_964619145.1. Taxonomy (GTDB): domain Bacteria; phylum Verrucomicrobiota; class Lentisphaeria; order Oligosphaerales; family Oligosphaeraceae; genus JAAZIZ01. The sequence goes on from CAZUCG010000041.1 coordinate 2,426, forward strand.
GGGCCTAGCGGAAGACGAGGGCGAGAGTCTCTCCGAACACTGGGTGGAGTTGCATTATCGACTCGTCTTGTCGATGTCACCCTTCGCTTTTATGATCCTGGGAATCCCTTTCGGTATCCGTAATAAGCGCAGCGAGAGTTCGTCCGGATTATTGGTGTGCGTGTTGCTGGCGTTGTTTTTTTATGGCTTCCTGCTGTTGGGCAAGAGCCTGAAAGAACAAAGCGGGCTGCATCCCGAGTTGATTCTCTGGATACCGAACATCCTCTATCAGATTGGCGGTCTGCTGACTATCCGCAAGATCGGCCAGTATTAGTCTTCCTAGGATAGGCGGCCAGAAATTTAGCTGACTTGGCAAGCAGCGATCTGGGGCGCCGGCTATACGCGCTCCTAGAGATAAACCGCATTAGTGCCTTTTTTTTGAACCCCGAAAGAAATAACATTTAAATACTCAATGATTGTACCACTTTCTCATATTCGCAATTTTTCTATTATTGCCCACATCGACCACGGGAAATCGACCCTGGCCGATAGATTTTTGTTGCACACCAAGACTGTAGAGACCAGGACTTTCCACGACCAAGTGCTCGATGCTATGGATTTGGAGAAGGAGCGTGGCATCACAATCAAGTCGCATCCGGTGCGGATGTTGTTCCCCTCCAACAATGCTCAGAATTATCATTTCAATCTGATTGACACCCCCGGGCACGTCGATTTCAGCTACGAAGTCAGTCGCAGTCTCGCGGCTTGTGAGGGTGCATTGCTGGTGATTGACGCCGCCCAAGGCGTACAAGCTCAGACTATGGCCAACGTGAATCTAGCCATCCGCCAGCATTTGACCATCATTCCAGTGATCAATAAGATCGACTTGCCAGCCGCCAATGTCGAGATGTGCCTGGAGCAACTCGAAGAATTGCTGGCAATTCCCAGAGAAGAGGCCCTACTCGTCTCAGCCAAGGCCGACCTCGGTATCGAAGAGTTGCTGGAGGCAATTGTGGTTCGCATCCCGGCACCGGAAACTGTGCCGGACGCGCCCTTGCAGGCACTGGTCTTCGATTCGGTCTTCGATGTCTATCGCGGCGTCGTGGTTTATCTGCGGGTGATGCACGGCAGCTGCAAGCCGCGCGATATGGCCCGGCTGTTCAGCTCCGAGATCAGTACCGAGATCAAGGAAGTCGGTTTTTTCAGTCCTGAGATGCGTATTGACACTGAGTTATCGGCTGGTCAGGTCGGTTATGTCATTACCACCATCAAATCTCCCCACGACATCAAGGTCGGTGATACGCTTACTTTAGAAAACAACCCCTGTGCGGCTCCGCTGGCTGGCTTCCAAAAAGTCAGTCCGATGGTTTTCAGTGGCATCTATCCGATTGACACGGCTGACTACGAGGCCTTGAAGTTTAATATTGCTAAATTACGCCTCAACGACAGCGCCTTTGTCGCCCAGCCTGAAAGCTCAGTCGCCCTGGGGGCGGGGTTCCGCTGCGGCTTCCTGGGTTTGTTGCATATGGAGATTGTCCAGGAGCGCTTGCGGCGAGAATACAATATGGATATTCTGCTGACTTACCCCAGCGTGATTTATCACGTTTTTTTGCGCAAAGGCACGATGAAGGAGATCGACAACCCGCTGTATATGCCCGACCCCAGCGAAATTGAGCGGGTTGAAGAGCCGATGATCAAGGCACAAATCATCTCGCCTATCGCCTACTTGGGCAATATTATGAACCTGGTGATGGAAAAGCGCGGCTTGTGCTTGCAAACCGATACCGTCGATCACCTGCACGTGATGATTACCGCCAGGATGCCGTTGCACGAGATCGTGCTCGATTTTTACGACAAACTGAAGACTGTGACTCGCGGCTACGGTAGTATAGATTATGTGCCGGATGGATATCAGGCCGGTCCGATGGTCAAATTGGATATCCTGGTCAATGGCGAGCCGGTGGACGCGTTTGCATCTATCGCTCACGCTGACCGGGCGGTGAGCAGAGCGAAGTTGATTTGCGAACGCCTGCGAGATGTCATCCCGGCTCAGATGTTCAAAGTCGCCATCCAAGGCGCTGTCGGTGGTAAGATCATCGCCCGTGAGGATGTGCGGCAGTATCGCAAGAATGTCACCGCCAAATGCTACGGCGGCGATATTTCCCGCAAGCGCAAGCTGCTGGATAAGCAGAAAGAGGGCAAGAAGCGGATGAAGGAAGTCGGTAATGTTAATATCCCGCAAGAGGCTTTCGTGGCTGTACTGCGGGCCTCAAGTAGTGACTGACGCACTCTTGTTGAGATAAAAATAACTGGCATTCGGCGCCGGCAGACATCCTGCCGCAACGCTGTTGCCCTAGCCCTGAATTGCGAATGCTATGCCTATCTGGATAATTGTCATACTCGACTTGGTGATCTTCTATTTCTTCTTTGGAAATTACGTCACGAGATTGTTGCGTAGTAAGAAGATGACCTTGTTTGCCAGTTTGCAGGAGTACGAGAAGCATTTTCGCCAACTGCTGTTGCGTGATGGTGACTTGCTCTCAGCCAGACATTCGTCTGGCTTGCAGCAGGCAATAGAGGAGCTGCGAACCGCCCGGAAGGAAAAAAATCTCAGCGAGGCGCAGAAATGCCTGAAGAAATTCCAGGGCTCCGCGCCGAACTTGCCCTCACCACCGAATTACCGCTGGCTGCGCGAGAATCTCGAGATAATGGTGGTGGCCTTAGGGTTGGCTTTTGGGGTTCGCTCGTTGTATGTGCAGCCCTTTAAAATCCCCACCGGCAGTATGCAGCCGACGCTCTTCGGCATCCATTTTCAGGCCTCGGACGAGCCTTATGCGGGCAATAAAATACAGCGTTTCTTCTCTTTCCTGAATTACTCCCGGCGGCACCTCGACATCGTGGCGCAAAGTCCCGGCACGGTCGATTTTTATGGCATTAAGTCTGTGCCGTCTTGGCCATTCTTCCCCCAGTCTGAAATCGCTGTGGGGGAGCAAGTTTTCCGCGTCCCGGGCACGCCTACCGATATTCAAAAAGCGCTCTATGAGCAATACGGTCAATATCGTAATACCCTTGATTTTAACAGCCAGGAAACAGTTCTTCGGGGTGCCTTGGAATCTGGTGATCACCTGTTCGTCAATCGCCTGAGTCTCTGTTTCAAAGAGCCGCGACGTGGTGATGTGATGGTGTTTGTCACCGATGGGTTGCTTAACCCCAGTGGCCAGCCGTTCGGAGGACGCTATTACATCAAAAGGCTGGTCGGCTTGCCTAATGACGAATTGTTGATTAAAGATCACAAACTTTATCTCAAGACGGCCAAAGATACCGAGTTCAGGTTGTTGGATGAACAAGACGACCCCGGCTTTGCCCACATTCATAGTTGCCAAGGCGGTTATCGTGGCTATGCCCACGCACCCGGGGCTAAATACCTCCGCTGCAATACAGATAGCTTCAAAGTCCCAGAAGGACAATATTTTATGCTCGGAGATAATTCCGAGAATAGTTTGGATAGCCGTTACTGGGGAACCGTCCCACGTGAAAACCTGGTCGGCACGGCGTTAATGGTCTGGTGGCCATTTTCGCGGCGCTGGGGCACTGTGGACCGGGTGAAGCCACTGCCGCAGAGCACCCCGCCCAATGGCCCGGCGTTGCAGCATCTGCCACAGGCAGGTTGAGCTGAGATAAAACAAATGTTGAGAATGAGTGTAGCTTTACGCTAGATCCCGACCATAAATCATAGGAGTCAATAGATGGAAAAACGCTTGCTTGCGGTGATTACTCCGGCTGGTGAGGTACTGGCCCGCGAAGAACAGCTGCCCGAATTGAAAGACAACGAAGTACTCATCAAGGTGGACTCGTCCTTGATTAGCCCGGGTACAGAAATGAATGCCCCTCGGATGCGGCGTGAGAAGCCGGACCCAGAGGCCAAGGATATCTATTTCGGCTATGCTAATGCCGGTGAAATCATCGCTGTCAAAGGCGAGGTGAAAGACCTGCGGGTGGGGATGCGAGTCGCTGCGATGGGTGGTGGCGCCAAGCATACCAATTACGCCTGTGTGCCAGTTAATCTGGTAGTGCCAATCCCCGATAATCTCAGCTATGAGCAAGCGACTTTTGCCTGCTTGGGCGCGACAGCGTTACAGGCTATTCATCGCACTGAAGCGCAATTGGGTGAGTACGGCGTGGTTATGGGCTTGGGCATCGTAGGCAATTTACTTTGCCAGTTGGCCCAGCTGTCTGGGGTGAGAGTGCTAGGCTGGGAAGGGTACGAGAATCGTATCGCCTTGGCCCACTCCTGCGGAGTCGTTAGCACCGTGAACTTCAAATCTTCTGACCCAGTCGCGGTCAGCAAGGTTTTTGCCGCACCTTATGGACTCGATTTTGCGGTGCTCGCCTTCGGCGGTCAAGCCACGGCGCCGATGCAGCAAGTGATGGAGTGTATGAAAGTCTCAGCTGATGGCCATCAGATGGGCAATATCGTGCTGATCGGTGGCTGTAAGGTCGAAATCGGCGGCGGCGCGTCATCCGGCAATCTGAATTTTATGGCTTCTTCGCGTACTGGCGCAGGCTACCACGACCCTGATTGGGAATACGGCCGCGACTATCCAAATGCTTTTGTGAAATTTACTACCCAGCGCAATCTCCGGGAAATTGTCCGACTGATGGCCGAAAAACGCCTGTGCGTCGAGCCTATGATTACTCACCGGATGCCGCTGTCCGATGTCGCCAAGGCCGCTGACTTGTTGCTGAACCATCCCGACCAGGCGATGGGCATCAGCTTGAAGATGCAGTGACCTTACAGCCGAGACTGCCTTCGACGCTGATTATACCCTCGTTGCCGCGCTAAGCACCAGCCGACCGCAGCTGCTGGCTGCTGTGCCCTGAATATCATCTCATTCCCAGGAAATAAGATTATGACAGAAGATTATCGCCAACTCAAGATCAAGGTCACGAATTGCGAATTGTTTTTTCTGCCTTGTCCGACCCGCTTGCCACTAAAATTCGGGGCTGAAACGATTACTTCTTGCGAAAACGCGCGGGTCTGCCTGCATATCCAGGATGATCAGGGCCGCCAGGCCTGTGGCTGGGGTGAGACGCCGCTGAGCGCCGCTTGGGCCTGGCCGGCACAGTTGTCGTTTAAGGACCGCGAACGCCGAATGAAGGAATTCTGTGATGACTTGGCCGAGACTTGGCGGCATATCTCTGGACAAGGCCACGCTCTGGAAATCGGTTGGCAGTTCCTGGAAGAGACCCTCGATGACTTGCTCGAGTCCTTCAATGCCGGACAGCAACTCGAGATGCCGCATTTGGCAGCGCTGATTTGCAATTCACCTTTCGATTTGGCGTTGCACGACGCTTATGGTAAACTGCTGGGCCGGCCCGTATATGAGACCTATAATGCTAAATATATGGCGAAGGATTTGTCAGAGTACCTGGAAGACGAACGCTTCGCTGGACAATATCCCGAGGATTACTTGCTCGCGGATAGCCCCTTGCAGATCCCGGTTTGGCATCTGGTCGGCGGCAAGGACTTACTGACTGAAGAGGACCTGACTGGCCAGGAGCAGGATGACGGCTACCCAGTGCTGCTGACCAAGTGGATCGAGCGGGATGGGTTGTTCTGTCTGAAGGTGAAATTGACTGGCAATGATGCCGCTTGGGATTATGACCGGATGCTCCGCGTCGGGAAGATCGCCTTGCAATATAACTGCCGTAGCTTGTCACCGGATTTTAACTGCCAAGTACAGGACCCGGACTACGTAAATACCCTGCTCGATAAATTGCAGAGGGAATATCCGGAAATATATGACTTGATCCTTTATGTCGAGCAACCTTTCCCGTATGACTTGGAAGCCAATCGCATCGACGTACACTCGGTGTCACGCCGAAAACCGTTGTTTATGGACGAGAGCGCCCACAACTGGCGGTTGATCAAGCTGGGTTATGAACTCGGCTGGACCGGCGTGGCCTTGAAAGTTTGCAAGACTCAGACCGGTGCCTTGCTGTCTGCCTGCTGGGCTAAAGCGCATAATATGCAGTTGATGGTCCAGGATTTGACGAATCCCCGCCTGGCGATCATCCCGCACGTTTTGTTGGCGGCCAAGGTCGGCACTATTATGGGCGTGGAATGCAATGCCGCCCAGTTCTATCCCGAGGCGTCCCTGCAGGAGGCGAAATATCATCCCGGTTTGTACGAGCGCCGGCAAGGCGTGGTGGATTTGACAAATATCAAAGGCAACGGCTTTGGCTATAATCTCCCGAATTTGCCCTAACTCCTCGGCGGGCTAGCATTTGTCGGCTGTGACTTATGGCAAAATAACTAGGAACTGGCGATGATTATTGATTCTCACGTGCATTTTGCGGTCGGTTATGAGGAGATGCCTGAGCAGGGCGTATTGTTGCTGCGCGAAGCCCAGAAATATGGCATCGGCGCGCTATTGCTGTCGAATGTAATTGGTGGCGGCCCTGGCAGCGGGCCATTCCCTAGTGCGGAATATCTGCGTCGGGCCAACGACTATACCGCCGAGCAGGCCCGTAAAAATCCCGGCCGGATTTATTACCAGGTTTATCTTAATCCGCAGTTACCGAATTGGCGTGACGAGCTCGCCCGCGGTCTTTCTCAGGGCGCCATCGGGATCAAACTTTGGATCGCTTTGAAGAATAATCGTGGCGGGTTGGACGAGACCGGCGAGGTCCTGGCAGCTGCCACGGCTGCCCGCAAGCCGGTGTTGTTTCACGTTTACAATCGCACTGATGAGAACCTCCCCGGCGAAATCGACATCGAGGAACTGGCCTGGCTGTCTCGCAAATATCCGGCTTGTCAGATTATTGCCGGCCATCTCGGTGGGAACTGGCGAGAGTCGCTCGGGATGTATAAATATTGCTCTGACAATGTCTATTTCGATATCTGCGGCGGGTATCCGGAAAATGGTCTGCTGGAGAGGGTCTTGCAGGAATATCCGGCCGATAAAATACTTTACGGCTCCGATGGCCGCGGCCGCAGCTTCCTGTCCCAAATCCAGAAAATATCACTGCTCGATATTGCTGCTGAACAGCGGGAGTTGATAATGTGGCGGAACACCGCCCGGCTGTACGGCCTGCCTGAACCAGCTCAATGGGAACCGGTTGTACCCCGCAATCCTATCCCCTTGCCAGCCGGCGAAAACGAGGACCACTACTGTTTTTGTGGACGCTACCCGTTCAATCTCGCGAGAGGCGATATTAAACCGGCCAGGCTCGAGAAAATGCTGGCCGAAAATGGCCTGACGGCTGCCTATACCGCCGACCTGGATACAATTTTCAGCACCGACTTACTGGCGTCTAATCAACTGTTCCGGCAGGCCTGTGCCAACCTGAAAAGAGTGCGCCCATTGGCAGTGCTAAACCCGCACGCCCATAATTGCCCAGCGGTGCTCGAGGCAGCCCTGACAGGCGGATTCGCCGGCGTTTGGCTGTCACCAGTGCAGCATTGCTGGCGCTTGAATGATCAACGCTACCTGTATGTCTTCCAGCGCTGCGCCAGTGCAGAAATGCCGGTATATATAAACCTGGGCTTCGATGATATGCGCTTCCGCCACACCGCCCTGACAAGCCGCCCGGCTAGCACCGCGGAAATCGGAGATTTCCTGGACTGCGCCCCGCAAAATCACTACGTCCTGCAAGGCACGCGCCTGACGCCTGATTTCATCGTCCCCAACGGTTTGTCGTGTGCTTTGACCCTGACTCACCTCAGCGACTCGGACGGCGCGGTGGCCATCCATAGCCTGCGTAAGGGCTCGTTGCCACTATGCTGGGGTAGCGAATTCCCATTCCGCACCCTGCGGCAGGCCAGTGCTGCTGCCAAAGCCCAATTGCAACTGAATGACTGCTTCTGAGGCAATCGGGTGTCGGGCGGGAAAGTTCAGAACTTCCCTTGGTCTGAGTCAGAGTCGTCGCTCAGAAAGCGTGGATCAAGTAAGTGCCCAGTGCGGATATCGCCCATAGAATGCAGCATAGCGCTGCGGATATCCTTGAACTTACAGTTCAGAGTATCCAGCAGTAGCTCTAAATAATGGCGATCGCCATAGTCCTGTAGTTGCGACTCGTAAGGGCAGGATTTTATTTTTGGGAACTCGAAGAGCTCAGCCGCAGCGTTGATATCCGCCTTGCTGATTAAACAGAGTGGACGAATCAGGCGCTTGCTGCCGCTATCAGCCGCCACGTTCGGGCCCATAGTTTTCAGACCACCGCCGCGGAACAGCGCCATCAGGAAGCTGACGCAGAGGTCATCAAGATGCTGCCCGAGGACGATTTTATTGCAATCGAGTTCATTCGCCAGTTTGTGCAGCTGCCCGCGGCGCAGTCGGGAACAGAGCGGACAAGGTTTGTTTTCCGCGCCTTTTTCGTGCAGGATATCGCTGCCGGCAATGCGCACCTGCTGCAGAACCCAGCCTTGGGCCCGACAATAGCCGACTATCTTATCGACTGCAAAAGCAGCAAAGCCCAGGTCGATATTGGCAGGAAATATTTCAAAGGGGAAAGGCGCCCGGCGTTGTAGATGACATAAAATATGCATCAGCAGCAGGCTGTCTGCTCCACCGCTGATACCGACCAATAGACGGTCACCAGGAGCGATCAGCTGATACTGCTGGCAGGCGCGCGCCGCTGTACGGCACAGCTTGCGGAAGACCTTGCTGTTTTTCGCGGAACTTTGAGATATTGCCATACTTTTCTGCGTGAAGTAGCGAGAGTTTATAAAATTTCGCGCCACGCGTTCAAAATCACTTGCTCAGCTAGGCATTGTTAGGCCTGTCAACCTGGGCAAATTCTTGTGTTTCGATAGCTGTAGGAGTCAAGGGGCGAGTATGGGTACAATTTTTTTGCACGCCCTTAAATTATTGTCCTCGATATTTCATTTACGCTCTCTGAATGGAGTTAAATATTGCTCCTAAACTAAGTATT